>CAYSDW010000001.1:0-23636 GCA_964429925.1 uncultured Candidatus Saccharibacteria bacterium
ACGCCTCCCGATTTTTAAGCGCCGTCGCATCCCGCGCAGGATCGTTCGCGGTCTTTACGTTCATAAAACCGTCTTTCTTTTCAGAAAGACCGCAGCGCATCAAAAGAAGGTCGCCAAACAGCGTGAACATGGGCGCGGCCCTTACTTCAGTTGCAGCTTCCGCTTTTCGAACCCGAACAGTTCTTCGTGGATCAGCTCTACAACTGCCGGTTTGAGTACGTACCAAGAATCGCCTCCCAAAACGTCCTCGTCTTCTTTCGGAAGCGGTTTCTTTCTCTTCGCGAAGTGTTTAACGGCCAGGTCGAATCTCGACCCGTCGATCTTCGCCGCCGCGCCCTCGAACTGGATGCCCAGATTGGGCTCACCTTGGCCGCTCACCGTGATGGTGCCAGCTACGCGGGCTTTGCCCAGGAGCGCCTTGGAGTGCCGCGCGTCCGGGTCCCACATCCAGTACAGGTTCAGGTCGTCATCGTGCACATAGATCACGTCGCAAGCCCACGCTCCTCCGCCGTCCGCGGTGGCCAAACTCATCAGGTATCCCCGCTCCAGCACCTCCCGTATCAGTTTTCCGATCTCCCCTTTATTGCCCATGGCACCTTTACACTTTATTGACTATCATATACGGATTTTCGATACAGAATCAATTGTTATCCACGCCGACATCGCGCCGAATCCTGCTTTATCAATTTGAAACGGCTCAATTTTCTGCGGATTTTTTAGGAATATGAGTATGCAATACTTCTTATTTTTGAATCTCTTAAAAAATTCGGGAATTTTCTCTCTTTCTAATCCATCGTCATCGCCATAGTCGTTCAATATTTCTTTTACTCGGTTCGGAGTCAAATCAGCAAACTGCATTACTTTGTTAACCTCCGCCTTCAATTTTACTGGCTCACCAGAATCTTTGAAGTAAACTGTCTCTCCTTCTTTAATACTATTCCACGGTTTGTATTTTACTGAATACCATCGTGATTCAATTTTCTTCTGACCGTTCAGAATTTTTTGAGTCAATCCCCAAGATTTTCGCATTATTGCTATGTGTTCCATATCCCTACGCCCCATTACGCTTCTATGCCCCAGCTACCCATGGCAGCACTTTCAGCTTGGGCCATAATTTCATCCATCTATTTACTTTGCTTTCGTACATTTCTTGAGTGAACAGGGATTTTACCGGCTTAACGGTCATTCCAAACACGCTATCTAGCCCACAGGGCGCAAAAACATCGAACTTGTTACTTACGTATCTCACCCCCACACAGGTCGCCGTGGTTGACCAACTACTCATTGCGTCTTCGACTGATCGATACGGCGGGATTTTGAAACCGAACTTCTGTTCGAACCAGAGATGCACCCTGGCTTGATTTTTGATTTCAATGATCGCCGGAATGTCCGCAAGCAATCTTTTTCCCGATCGAATATAAGAGTCCTCCCCCTCGTAAGAAATATCGGACGGGTCGTAGTAAACCAAGTCATAATCTTTGATGCCGAAATCCGGTGGGAAGCCGTGCAATGTATTCCAAACCGTTTGAGAAATGCATCCCGCCGCAAGATACCAGTTGGACATTCGAAGTTCCGGGGCGCGCTCCAAGATCTTACGAATATTGCCATTCGTTATCAGGATCTTTTCTAACTTTTCAGTTATCTCACTTCCCATGACATTTTTTATGTTTCTTCCCAACAACATCCTTACATTCTCAAGTTTGTAAGGATGTTTTTATTGCCCGTGGCACTTCTTATACTTTTTCCCGCTGCCGCATGGGCAGGGGTCGTTCCTGCCGACCGCTTTGACCGGCGTGCCGCCGGCTGACGCAGCGGGCGCAAGAGGCGCGGCCTGCGGCGCGGGAGCAGTGCCGATCATCCGGAACAGGTTTGCGAATATCCAGCCGTCGAAGTTCTCGAGAAGCTGCTGGAAGAGGCGGCGCGCCTCCCGGCGATATTCGACCAGCGGGTCGTGCTGACCGTACGCGCGTATGCGCACGGATTCCTGCACGCCCTCCATGTCCTCGAGGTGGTTCATCCAGAGAAAGTCGAGCGCGGAAAGGAGCCGTCCCGGGACTTGCGGGTCGTTCACGACATGCTCCAGCCGCCGCGCGACGAGCGCTTCCGTGAACTCATGGAGAAGATCGAGGCCCACCTGCGGTTCGCTCTTCTCGATCTTCAGAACCGTTTCATCGAACCCTTGGGGGGTATCCAGGAGACGGGCCTCTTCGAGGATCTTCTTCATCGTGCCGAGCTGCCATTCGGAGACAAGCTCGCCAACCGCGATCTGCGAGACCAAAAGCTCCATCTGGCGCGCGAGCGCCTCCCGTACGATCGCGGCAAGGACGCTTTTTTCCACGGCCTCGAGGATCGCCTGGCGGCGCCGATAGATATTGCTCCTCTGCATGTTCAGAATGTCGTCGTACTCCAAGAGGTGTTTGCGGCTGTCGAAATGCATGCCTTCGATCTTGCTCTGCGCTTGCGCCACGGCCCGCGAGACGAACTTGGAATGGATCGGCACGTCGTCCGGAATGTTGAAGTTCGTCATGAGACGCTGGATGCGCGCGCCGCCGAAGATGCGGAGCAGGTCGTCCTCGAGCGACAGGAAGAACCGGCTCGAGCCGGGGTCGCCCTGGCGACCCGCGCGGCCGCGGAGCTGGTTGTCGATGCGCCGCGCCTCATGACGCTCCGTGCCGATCACATGCAAGCCGCCCGCCTCGCGCACCCCTCGACCCTGCTCAGGGTCCGGCGGGTTGCCTCCCAGAATGATGTCCACGCCGCGGCCCGCCATGTTCGTGGCCACCATTACCGCGCCCGCGCGGCCGGCCTGCGCGATGATGGCGCCCTCGCGCTCGTTGTTCTTTGCGTTCAGCATCTCGTGCGGAATGTTCGCCGCCTGGAGCGCAGCCGAGACGAGCTCGTTCTTTGCGATCGAAACTGTGCCGATCAATATCGGCTGGCCTTTGGCGCGCCGCTCTTTTACTTCTTGCACGATCGCCGCGAGCTTGGCGGCGGTGTTCTTGTAGACCGCATCGGGCAGGTCTTTCCTGACCATCGGCTTGTTCGGCGGTATGCTCACCACTTCAAGGCCGTACACCTTGTGGAACTCCTCGGCCGAGGTCTGGGCGGTGCCCGTCATGCCGCCGATCTTTTTATAAAGGCGGAAGTAGTTCTGGATGGTTATCTTCGCGTACGTGCGCGACTCTTCCTTAACGAGCACGCCTTCCTTGGCCTCGATCGCCTGATGCAGGCCGCCCGAATAACGCCTGCCCTGCATCAGCCGCCCCGTGAACTCGTCCACGATGATCACCTCCCCGTCCTTTACCACATAGTCGCGGTCGCGCCTGAAAAGCGCCCTGGCCCGCAAACTCTCCTCAAGGTAGTGCACGAGCCGCAAATTCTCCGGGGAATAGAGATTTCGAAGCCCCAGCGCGTGTTCCACCTTCTCGATGCCCTCCTCGGTGATGCTTGCCGTCTTGAGCTTTTCGTCCACTGCGTAGTCGCTCCCCTCTTCGAGCTTGGCGGCGATGCGGGCAAAGGTCTTGTAGTATTCGCTCGATTCGGTATCCGGTGCCGCGATGATGAGCGGCGTGCGCGCCTCGTCGATCAAGATGGAATCCACCTCGTCGATGACGGCGTAGTGATGGCCGCGCTGGACCCGCGCTTCGAGCGAATAGGAGAGATTGTCGCGCAGGTAATCAAAGCCGAACTCGTGATTCGTGCCGTAGGTGATGTCGGCCAAATACGCCTCGCGGCGCGATATCGGCCGCAGATACTCCTGCTGGACCAAGAAACTCCCCGTCGTGTCCCGCTCCTTATCGATCGCGGCTCCCGTCTCCGGCGGGATCTCCCATGCCGGGTCGTATAAATAGGCGCCCTCATGCGCCAAGCAGGCGACACTCTGGCCAAGCGCGTGATAGATCTGCCCCATCCAAACAGCGTCGCGGCGCGCCAAATACTCGTTCACCGTAACGACGTGCACGCCGTTCCCCGCAAGCGAGTTCAGATAGAGCGGCGCGGTTGCCGTAAGCGTCTTGCCTTCGCCCGTAAGCATCTCGACCGCGGTGCCGCGGTGGAGCCAGATGCCGCCCAAAAGCTGGACGTCGAAATGCCGCTGACCGAGCGTCCGCCGTGCCGCTTCGCGCACAAGCGCGAACGCTTCGGAAAGAACTTCGTCGAGCGCGGCACCCTCCTTGAGCCGCGCTTTGAGCGCGCCGGAGCGATTTTTGAGCTCCTCCGGCGAAAGTTCCCTGATATCCGGTTCGAGGTCGTTTATGGCGCGAACAAGGTGGGGAAGCTGAGGCGACCGCTTGAAGAGCGTTTTCCAGAATCCGAGCATGCACTCATTGTATACAGTTTGCCTCCCGAGGCAAAAAAAGAAGCGGTCCTACGCCATTTCGCGTAGGACCTTAAGCACCCAAAGAATGGAGACGCCGCTCTCGTCGCGGCGCGGATCGATCTCGACCACGTCAAGCGCGCGGATGTTCTTCATCGCGGCGAGCCCCTGGAACAGCATCGTGAACTGGTGCTGATCGAGGCCGCCGGGACTTGGCGTCGTCACGCCGGGCACGATCGAGGGATCGGCCACGTCCATGTCGATCGTCACGTAGCCGCGCCAGTCATGGCCCGTGGCGCGCGCGGCGTAAAGCGCAATGTCGTGGAGAACGCGATCGATGTCTCTCGTGCGCATATCCGCCATCTCCAGCACTCGGATGTCGCGCCGCCGCATGAGCTCGCGCTCATCGCGTTCCGCATCGCGCCAGCCGACGCCGACGATCCGCCGAGGATCGAGACCGTCGTCTAGGAGACGCCGGAGCCAGTCGGAATGAAGCGGCTCCCCCTTGCCCTTCAGACAGAGGTCGGGGTGGGCGTCGAGCGAGATGATGACCGCCTGGTCGCCATAGCGTTCACGGAAGGCCGAGAACGTTGCATGCGTGATCGAGTGGTCGCCGCCCAAGAAGGCGATGCGCTCCTCTCCCGATCGTTCGAACGCGCGGCGCGCAAGCGCGCTGACGCTGCCGCCGCAGTCCGAAAGGCGGAAGCTCGCGAACGAGAGCGACGAGGACTGGCCGTTCTCCTTGAGGAACGAGACGCCCTTCGCCGCCCACGCCTCATACAGGGAACGGACGGCATCCGGCGTGAGAACGGTACCCTCCGTCCGCGCGATGTTGGATGCGCGACTGGAATTGCTCCATGGCACCGAGAAGACCCGCATGGGACCCCCTTTCTTTTCTACAAAAATGTTCCGCCGCGAGTATACCTGGGTCGGCGACAAAACGCAAAAATCTACGCCCGCCCCGTCGTTTTTTGCTTGTACTTCTCGATCTCCTTCTTAAGCTTCATCCGCACCTTGGTAACCGCCGTGCGCATGTCCCAATGCTCTTCCCGCGCCCGGAGCATCGTGCCCGGCAGCTTAAGATTCGCTTCCGCATAATAGATCTGGCCTTTCTTGTGGTGCCGGGTCGTCCGCGCGATCTCCACGCCCATGGAAACGGCACCCGCAACATCCCAGCGGCGAACCAGCTTTTCGACGCCGCCGAGCTTTTCCTCGGTATACGTCCGGAGAGCGGGCGAAAGCGCCAACTTGGTCGCTTTGATGCGTATCGTCATGCGCTCATTGTAGCAAAAAACTCAACCGAGGTATCCCCACGTGTGAAGCTTGTCGCTGTCTTCCGCCCATTTCCCTCCGATGTCGGTCCGATAGAACATATGCAAAACCATAATGTTCTGAACCCTCGAATATACTTGCTTGCGCGCCTCTTCCACCGTCGTCCCAGACCCGGTGACCGCGAGTAGAACCCCGGATTCGCCCGCTATCCTCCAGACGCCGTCTTCGATCTTTACGTCCTCGATGTGGATACCGTCCAGGTTGGAAGGTTTTTTGAAAAGAATGGGAAGGTCGCGATACATCTCGACCGTCTCCCGGTCTTTCGACTTGGCAAAAAAAGTCGGGACGCTGATCCTGACCACCATCTGAAAACCTTTCTTGGTCTTCAGCTCGAACTGCTCTCCGCGCGCAAGGCGGTACAGCCACTCGGCCGCAGGCGTCATAACGCCTTCAAGGTGCATGTGGATCGTGGGGTAACCGAAGCGCGACGTGAACTCCAGAGGATAGATGCCGCGTCCGTTCACTATGCAGTTGATGTCGATGTAGCCGATGTACCCGGTCCCCTGCAGGGCAGGCAGCATCTTTTCGAGGGTGGCGCGAAAAAGCGCGTTGGAGTCGCTCCAGAAGGAAAGCGTGCCCATCTCGCCGGCGAACGGACCGATGTCTCCGGGGAAAACCCGCTTGTGCTCAAAATTGACGTTGATGGGGTGGATGAAGTCCTTGCCGTTGAAGTAAGCGCCGACCGCAACCTCCACTCCCGAAACGTACCGCTGGAGGATAAAGACGGGGGCCTTCTTCTGCCAAACGTTTTTGTTCTGTTCCAGCAACTCGAGAAGATCCTTTCCGTCCTCTTCTTGCCCGATGAACAGAAGCCCTTTGCCGCCGGAGGGAGTATTGCCGCTCGGCTTAAAAACGTAACGGTCGGGATTCTGGCGGATAAAAGCAACGGCGTCGTCGTAGCTCGAAAAATTCCAGCTGGGAAGCACGTTCACCCCGTGGCTCTTGAGCTCGGCCTGCCCGAATTCCCTGTCTATCTCGAGCCGATCGGTGTACGAAGACCCGCCGATGACAAGCTTCCCCTTCTTGCGAAGTTTTTCGGCCGCCTCGCCGAACTCAACGTCATCGAAACAAATGACGTCGGCCCAATCCACAAAGTCCTCCCACTTCTCGACTTTTTCCACGAAACCGGCGTAGACATCGGCGTCGCTTTTCGCCTTGATGTAGCATTTCACCTCATGTCCCTCCTTTTTGACGGTCCACGCCAAATCGCCGCTCAAACTCTCGAGCGACACGAACAAGAACTTAAGCGGCGCCTTCAATCCGTCGAGCGGAGTCCCGTTTGTCATTAACGATTGCGGACGTTAAATGTATTGTTCTCCTTTTCCAGTAAAAAAACAATTGTTGATAACTTTTTTTAAAAAATGATCACCTCTTCTTCGAGTTCGACGGAGAACTTTTTCTTCACTTCCTTTTTTGCGAGCGCCACAAGTGCGCGGACGTGCGCCGGTTCGGCATTCAAGACATTCACGATGAAATTCGGGTGCTTGGGCGAGATCATCGCTCCGCCGCACGAGACGCCGCGAAGTTCCGCCTGCGCTATAAGATACGCGGTCGGCACGACCGGGAACGGGTCCGTTTTCACGATATGCGCGAGTTCTTTCCGCCGTGCGGCGGGCACTTCTTTCAACGGCACGTTCTTGAACATGCTGCCAATGTTGGGGTAGTCCATCGGATGACGCTCTCCGCGATAGCGGATCTTCTCCTCGATCGCCTTTCGTATCGCTTCCTTGTCGCCGGAATGAAGCGCGAACTTCGCCCCGAGAATGACCTCCTTGCCGTCGCGTCTCTTAAAGACGCTGTTCCGGTACTCGAAGCGGCAAGCGCGGTTCTCCCGCGTCACGACTCTCGGCGTTCGGCCGGAAATGTCCAAGCTTGTCACCTCCGTCACGCGGTCTTTGATCTCGCCCCCGAAACAGCCGGCGTTCCCCCGGATCGCTCCGCCCAACGTTCCCGGCAAGCCGCCTGCCCACTCGAGGCCCTCAAGGCCGCGGCCGGCGGCGAAGTCCAAAAGCCCGGCCATGAGAACGCCGGCTCCGGCCCGTACGGCCGTTCCCTCATGCGAAAGTCCGCACAGGTTCGGCTTGAGCACGAGCCCCCTAAATCCCTCTTCGTCGAACAAAATGTTCGTGCCCCCGCCCAGAATGAACATCGGCAGTTTTTTGCCCTTCGCCCACTTCACCGCCTCGATCACTTCTTCGGCATTGTTTGGTTCGCAAAAATAGCGGGCGGGGCCCCCGATCTTATAGTTGCTGTAGCGTGCAAGCGGAATATTCTCCTTCAGGGTCAACATGAGGAAAAACTTGGGCCGCCTGGGCGGGTACGTAGTGGTGACCTCCAATTCTGTTTTGTAATGAATGAGTGCTCGTCCACGTACCCGCCCGCGCGGCCCAATACACTTTGATGGTAGCACAGTGCTCCGCGTGTCCGTCAAAAAAACTTGCCCCGCCTTTCGGCGGGGCAAGTCCAAACAGATTGGGGACAATCCTCAGTCGATATCATCGTTGAGGGCTGTATCCTCATTCATCTGCAAGAAGTATAGCGCAACGACCGGCGAAAGTCAATGCTCCAGAGAAGACATTAGAAGAACCGGGCGCGGATGAGGTCATAGGCGCCGTAGAACGCCGCGCCGAAGAGCGAGGAGAGCACGACCAGGAAGAAGTTGAGCGCCGACGTTCCGAAGACGCTGTCGAGCGCGGCGAGAAGCGGCGGCGCGGGAGGCGCCGGGACCACGCTGTAACTCAACGCTACGCGGCGCTCTGCGATACTCACCTCCTGCACCGCAGGCACGGTCGAGATCGAGCCATTCGCCGCTTCTTCGGGCAGGATGGACGTAGGTACTGCCGACTCTTCTGCTATGGGAGTACTGGTCGCGGTCTCTTCTGGAGCTGTTTCTGCTGCCTTTTCGGCTGCTGCGAGTTCTTCGCTCCAAACAGCGGAAACGATCCCCGTCTCATTGTTCGAGACGTCGCGGAACTTCACGTAGACGGTCGTCGTGCCGCTCTCTGGAACGAACGTCCACAGCTTCTCCTTGGCATAATGCTCCCACACGGCCCCGGCAAACTCGAGGTTGTCCGCCACGATCATCTCGTATGCGTCCTCCGCAGAGAGCGTGAGCATAGCAGCGCCGGAGGTCGCGGTTTCTTTCGCGATCACGATCGAGATCGTGGGACTGCCGGGCGGAGTCGTATCCACAAAACCTCCACCCCCTCCGCCGCCCGAGGAGACGACGACCGGCGTCGTCGCGGCATAGAAGGACGCCTTGGTCGCCTGGAAGGAACACAGCCCCTGGTCCACGGCGCAGGTCGCGGGAGGCACGATGCCGTCCGTCGTCCAGCCGCCGGTTCCCGTTACCGAGCGGCCGACGTTCAACGTCTGGCCGTCCAACGACGCGCCAACGAAAATGCGCACGGTGATGGGATTGCTGAACTGGAGCGTGATGCCGGGAATGCCCCACTCGAGCGCGCCCTTCACCACGTCGTTCTCTCCCACTTCGAGCGTGCCCGGCGCCACGAGCCGCGCATCCATGTCGAGAGCGGAAAATGCCTCGCCGCCCGATTTCGTTATCTCCGTTCCCGCGGGCAGTTCCACGGTGCTCGTGCCGCTTGCCGTGCCGACGCGCACCTTGAGCTCTTCCGCGACCGTCACGGCCGTCGTCGAGGCCGACGTACCCGTTGAGGCGACAAGGATATTATTGCTCCAGAGGTCGCCCGCCTGGAACGAGTCGGTTTCCCAGTTGATCGTGTAGGCAAAGGAGCGCACCGGCGAAGTCACGTCATCTGCATAGCACGCGACCGCGCGGATCGTCTTCGAGGTCGTAACCGCAATGGGACCTTCGTAAAGGGCATCGTCCCCGCATGCCGGATCGGAGCCGTCCAGAGTGAACAATATCTCTGCGTCTTCGGCGGCCGTAAGCGTCACATTACGGGTTGAGGCGTAGGTACCGGGCGCGGGAGAGGCCGCAGGCGCCGCGACGACCGTGACCGTGGTCGTTGCGGCCTCGCTGTAGGCAAGACCGTCGAACACCCGGAACGTGAAGCTGTCGGGTCCGCTGTAGTCCGCGACCGGCGTATAAGCGATCTCGCTTCCGGAGAACTCGCCCACGCTTCCGTGGCTCGGCGTATCCACGACGAAGTACGCAAGGGCATTGGCCGGAAGATCGTCATCGGACGCCGTCATTGTGAGCGTCGTCGTTTCGTTCGTCGCAGCGGAAACGTTCGTGCTTTCGGCAACCGGCGCCTGGTTCACCTCGTTCACCGTAATGGTTACGGTCTCCTCGTCCGTCTGGCCCCCGGACGCGGCGCGGAACGTAACGTCGTACTCCCCGGGGCCCTGCTCCTCGCTCGGCGTCCAGGTGAATTCTCCCGTCGAGGCGTCTATCGCGGCCCCGTCCGGAGCGTTTATGAGCTCATAGCTGATGTCGCCCTCCTCCGCGTCAACGTCCGAAGCGCTCACGGTGAACGCAAGCTCTGCGAGCTCATCGACTTCCTTGTTGCCGACCGCCGCGAGGATGACCGGGTCATCGACGGAGTTAAGAGTGATGTTCACCACCGCATCCTCGCCGTATGCCGTGCCGTCGGAGGCGCGGTACGAGAAGGAATCCAACCCGTGCGCGTCGGGGTTCGGCGTGTACGTTACGTGATTTTCCGAAACTTCGCCCAGTGCGCCGAGGGAAGGGCCGCTCACGATCTCGAAGGTAAGCGGCTCATCGCCGTCCGCGTCGGATGCGGCAAAGGTAATGGTCGTCGTGCCGCTGTCCTCGTTTACCGAAATGCTCAAATTATCCGCGAGCGGCGCGCTGTTCGCGATCGTGACAGGCCCCCAAAGGAAGGGGTCGCTCGGCGTCCCGCTCACATCAGTTGCGATAACAACCACGGAGATGGCATCGCCCTTGTCGCCGTTCCCTGCCGCAGCAAGGTCGTACGACTGAAACGTCGCGCCAGAGACGTCGTTGCCGTTCTTCTTCCATTGGTAGGCGTACGTGATGCTTTGTCCTTCGGCATCGCTCGCGCTCACGTTCGCGGTCAGCGTGTCGTCGGTCGTGGGCGAAACAGGCGTGAAGGTGACCGAGCTGATGACCGGCGCATCCTCCACGGGGCGGATGGTAATGGAGACCGTCGCCGCGGGGCTCGTAAGCGCGCCGTCCGAGGCGGTAAACTCGAAGGAATCCTCGCCGAAGTAGTTCGCGGCGGGAGTATAGGTTACTTGATTGCCCGAAATAGCCCCCAGCGTGCCGTGCGCAGGCGAGGTGGAGGTGGCGAAGGAGAGCGTGTCGAGATCGGGGTCACTGCCCCCAAGCGTTATGGCAAG
This sequence comes from uncultured Candidatus Saccharibacteria bacterium, assembly GCA_964429925.1. Classification (GTDB taxonomy): domain Bacteria; phylum Patescibacteriota; class Minisyncoccia; order UBA6257; family CAYSDW01; genus CAYSDW01. Next base: position 10,955 of record CAYSDW010000001.1, read on the forward strand.
CGGAATATCCTCATCTGTTTCGACCGACTGGTCCGTTGCCGAAGGAGAGCTGTTTACCTTGAAGCTTACGGCCGTTGCCGCATCCGAGCTCGGGGACGGACTGGCCACGTCGATCGAAACCGTGCCGGCTGCCGCGATGTCGCTATCGGCGATCTGGGCCGTAAGTTGAGAGGAGTTCACATATGTGGTCGGGCGTTCCGTACCGTTCCACCGCACGACGGAACCGGGAACAAAATTCGTTCCATTCACGGTGAGCACGAAAGCCGAGCCGCCCACCTCAACAGAAGAGGGCGAGATGTCGGAGATGACGGGATGAGGGTTCCACTCCGCCAACAGCCACATGGCGGAAACGCGGACCTCGTTGGTGTTTGCGGCATCGTGCCGCACACCGATCTGCGCGGAGTCGAGATCCGCGGCGGTCCAATCGGAGGTCGAGCCGGCGGGGAGGTCGTAGAGCGTAAGCGCATAATTGTGCGCATTAGGTCCTTCTTCGTTCGTTCGCCAGTTGTTGAGTGACCAGTCGATAGACGCGCTTTCTTCAACCGTTCCGCCGCTTGAGGCCTTGATGCGCGTCACGAAGGTTCGAGCCAAGTCGCCGGTGCCGCCGCCGCGGACACCGACCTGAACGAGAGCGATGCGGGCATCGCTTCCAATGAGAGAAACCGCGTCCTGGATGTTGTAGTCGTCGGCGATCGTTCCGGTCGAAGATGCTTCCTTCAGATACGTCCCCGCATCATCCGGCGTTTCCTCATCAACCTGGAGGTAGTTGGCTCCCGTCCCTGCCCCGAGCGTCCAGCCGGAGTTGTCGCCTGCGGCGTTGGGACGCAGAAGGACGATCTTGCCCTCGCCCGGCCAGGAGGCGGTGTTGATGGCGATGTCGTCCCAGTAGAGGTCGTAATTGGCAGCGCCTGCGATCATGCCCCATGCGACCCGCGCAATGTTGTTCCCATTTGTGATGCTCGCCGAAGAGGCGAACGTCGTCCCGTTAAGGCGCGCCTCGAGACTTACGGCCGAGAGACCTGCCGAGGCGTCATATTTGAGTTCCACTCGGTACCAGGTGTTCAAAGAAAGCACAGAGGAATCCGAGCCGATTTTGATGGGATTCCCTGTCCCGTCGAGATCCGCGAGTTGAAGGGTGCCGGTCGGGGTCATGCGAATGCCGGCGCGATCCCCGCCGCCGGTCGAGTCGAGAACAATGATGCTCTGCGTCGTATCGGGGTAGTCGGCCACACGGACGTAGAAGCGGAAATAGAGCGGACCGTTGATGTTTGACTCGTCGAAACGGTAGCGCGCCCAGGAGGCGTTTGAACTCACTGAATTGGTGCGCAGAGCATACGCTCCAGAACGCACGGGCGAGGTCACGACCGCGCGTGAACCGGTTCCGCCGGTCGCCTCGATCTCGACATCATTGACGAGCGAGTTGAGTTCGAAACCGGAGGACCAGAGGCGGCCCTGGTCGGTAGCTGCATACGCCGGGGACGCGAAAAGAACCGCTCCCAGGACGAGTGCAAAAAGAAAAAATCCCCGGGAGAAGGAGGCGGCATGCCGACCGAAAATATTTCGTGCGGGGTAGTTCAAAGACGCTTTAAATCCAGGGGTTTCCGACAGTGAAATTTTACCACGATAATAAGATAAAGTCAATATTCCGCCCTTCCTCCCTCATGGTAGCAAAATACGCCGAAAAACGCGGCTTTTCGCATACGCACGCTCCCCCTGCCTACTGCCGGAAAACGATGAATTTGTAGCCCGCAAAGTTCCACGCAAAGGTAAGCGGAATGGCGATGGCCTTCGCGACGTTCTCCCAAACCTGCGGCGCGAGGCCGCCCGGAGGCGCGACGAACGTAGTGAAAAGATAGACCAAGCCGGTGTTGAGGCCGAGACCGATGGCGGAGACCACGATGAACTGCACGAACTCTCTGCCGTACTGGGTGTCGCGGCTTCCGAAGGTCCAATACTTGTTCCAGAAATAACTGTTCACGACCGCGACCGAGAAGCTGACCGAGTTGAAAAGGATGATGAGCGTGCCGCCGTATATCCCGCTCAATGCGCTCAAAAGGTTGAGCATACCCGCGTCGATAAGCGTGTTCAGAACGCCAACCACGCCGAATTTGGCGATCTGCAGGATCACCGCCCAGCGCCGCGCAAGCCAGGCGGCGACTGCAAGGCCTACGGGCGTAAGGAGCGCAAGCGCCGCCATAAGCCCCGCCTGGAACGGGAGCGAGAGCGGAAAGCCGAGATTATGCGCGATGGGGCCTATAAGAAGCGCTATTGCCGCGCCGCTTACCGCCCCGAGGATGATGTCTTTTTTTGTCATGGTTTATGCCGCAGTGATGAAGCCGAGGATCTTTTCCGCAAGGTCGGGATGGTTCTCGAGGAGGGCCGTGCCGTGTCCGCCGGTATCGTAGATAAGAAGTTCCGCTTTCGCCTCGGCAGGAACGGCCGCCGCTATCCCCTCGTTCTGTTCCGCATTGTTCCCTCCCGCGCGTGCGTCGTCCCGGGCGGCGGCAAGAAGAAGGCGCTGGCCCGGCCGCAAGTCCCGCGCAAGCGGCTCCGTCTCGATGCCGCGATAGTTCGCCCCCGCCGAAAGGAGCACGGCGCAGGGATACTCCTCGTGCTCCGCGAGCCACTTAAGGGCGAGGTTCGCCCCGATCGAAGCCCCGACGATCGCGACCCGCTTCGGCACTGCTCCCGCTCCCTCTAAGTGCTTCAACGCCGCCTCAAGATCTTTGATGCTTGCCTGATGCTCCGCGTCGGAAAATTTCTCGTAGCCGTCAGGCCCCCCGTCCGAAGCGCCGTGGCCGCGGAGGTCGATCGCTATCCCCTCGTACCCGTTCTTCGCGAGAAAATCGGCGAGCGAGCGCCACGACTCCTTGGTCGCGGGCATCATGTGGAGATAGGCAACCCAACCCCGCGGGTTCTCCGCGGGGTAATAGTCAGCTGCGATGCGCTTGTTGTCTTTGGTCGTGAGTTCCATCGATTCCTCTACTTCAGCTCGAAGGCGATGGACACCTGGACTTTGACCTCTTGCGTGCCGGGCTGGATCGGCGCAGGCGTGGGCGCCGAAAGCATATCGCCGCCCTTCCCTCCCATCGCCGCGCCGTAGTAGATGGGTCCTGGCCAACCGGACTCCGAAACGTTCACGATGCGGCCGAGCGCAAGACCGTTCGCCCGCGCCATCTCCTCGGCCTTGGCACGAGCTTTCCCGAAGGCCTCGTTGCGGGCCTCCGAAAGATACTTTTCCGGATCGTCCACGTCGAACGAGATCGAGCCGATCTGGTTGATCCCCCGCTCCGGGAGACCCGCGAGGATCGCCGCGGCCTTCTCGATGGCGCGGACCTTTACGAACACCGTCTGCGTAAGCGTATAGCCGGAAATGAACGACCGGCGCGTCTTCTCGTCGTACTCGTAGCGCGGCTGGAGGTCGTACTGCGCGGTCTTGATGTCCTTCTCGTCCACGCCCTGCGCTTTCACATGGTCCAGCGCGGCGCGCATCTTTGTGTTGTTGTCCTCCTGGAGAACCGCAGGGTCCTTTCCTTCGGAAACCACCGAGAACGAGAGGTTGGCGATATCAGGCGAAACGACCGCCTTGCCTTCTGCCGAGACGTAAAAAACGCGGCTTGAAATAAGCGAGTCGCCGTAGCGCGAGATCGGCCGGACCGCCACAAGGAGCGCGACGCTCGCCGACGCGAGCATGATGTTCACAACGACCCAGAACCACCTTCTGCCGACTGCGTAGTTATCCATAGTGCTTTGCGATGTTAATTATTTTAATGAAGTCCCGGGGATTCAAACTTGCGCCCCCGACAAGAGCGCCCTCGATCTCCGGCTCTTTAAGAAACGCGTCGGCGTTCGCCGCCATCAAGGAACCCCCGTAGAGGACTCTGAGCCGTTTCCGCACCTCGCGCGGCACGCGTCCACGTATATAGTGTATCATCTCGGCCGCCGACCTCGGAGAATCCGGCGTCCCCGTGCCTATCGCCCAGATCGGCTCGTACGCGATGGCGACCCTTCCCTTCCGTACGCCGTCCAAATCCTTCTCGAGTTGCGCCGCCACGTAACGTTTCGCGGCTGCGATGCCGTTCTTCCGGACCTCCTTCGGTTCGCCCACGCACAGCACCGGCGCGATGCCCGCCTCAAGCGCCGCGCGAACCTTTTTGTTGATCATCTCATCCGTCTCCCCCGCGAGAGCGCGCCGCTCCGAGTGGCCAACGATCGCGTACTTCACGCCAAAGTGCTTCAACTGGCGCCACGAGACCTCGCCGGTGTAGGGACCGAGGTCCTCCCAAAAAAGGTCCTGCGCTCCGAGCTCCGCGCGCGTGAGCGCTCCGCCCACAAGCTGCAGGAACGGGAACGGCGGTGCGATGACGACATCCACGTCCTTGCCAAGCGGTATCCCTGCGTGGATCTTGCGCGCAAGCGCGAGCGCGTGCGCTGGCGAGTCCGGGTTAGCTTTCCAGTTCGCGATGAGAAGTTTCTTCATGGAGGATATCTTTACTATTATCCCATGTTCTTGCCGTTCCGCGAGAAATGCCGATAGAACCACCACCCTGAGGCGATCAGGCCGAGCGCAATGATCGCCACGTCGAACTTCCGGAAATACCCTTCGAGCGCATGCCAGTTCTCGCCCAAGACGACGCCGAGATACGTAAGAAAGGCGGACCACAAGAGCGAACCGGCAAAGGTGTACGCAGCGAACGGAGCGAGCGGCACGCGGAAAAGACCGGCCGGGAACGAAATGAACGTGCGAACGACAGGCAGAAGGCGCGAGACGAAGGCCGTTGCGTTCCCAAAGCGCGCGAACCAGCGCTCCGCCGCGGCCACATCGTGCTCATGGAGAAAGAGGTACTTTGCGTACGGAAGCGCGCTCCTCCCCCACCTGAAACCGAGCCAGTAGGAAAAGAGGGAGCCAACGAGGTTCCCGAGCGCTCCCACGAGGACGACCGCCCAGAAACCGAACGCGCCCTGGCTTACGAGGAACCCCGAGAACGGCATAATCACCTCCGACGGCACGGGAATGTTGGCGCTCTCCAAGGCCATTAAGAAAAAGACGCCGACATAGCCGGAGTACTCGATCGTCTTCAATACGAAAAGCGAGACGGCCGCGATGAGATCGGAAACCATTCTATCCATTCTCCCATTTCACCCAAAGAAATGGAACGGCCCTCCGCGCAGAATGCGCGGAGGGCCAGCAAAAGGTACTTAGAAGTCGCCAGAGGCGCCGCCACCACCGAAACCGCCACCGCCGAAACTGAAGCCGCCACCCGAATCGCTCCCGCTCGAGGAGCTGCCCGAGCTTGAGCTGCCCCCGCCCGAAAGCAGGGAACCGATGACGATGCCGGTGAGAGTGCCGCCGTCATCGTCGTCGCGCGACCTGCGAGAAGAGCGCGACGACGAGCGACTGGAGCCGGAAGAGCGACGAGAAGAGTGGGATGAGGTCGAAGATGAACCAGCAGAAACAGCGATGATGCTCGCGATGACCACCACGCCGAGCACGATGAGCAGGACAATGAGAGCGCTGCCGACATCGGGTGCCGGCTTCGCGCCGCTCTCCTGCTTCGGCTTGTTCCGCTCCTCGAGGCGCGCCCCGTAGGGCTGCTCGCCGAGGCCGGTGATGATGCCCTGGACGCCGGCCGCGAGGCCCGCGCCCCAGTCCTCACTGCCCTTCTTCAAGAGCGGAGCCATCTTCTCCTTGATGACGCGGCCGGCGGCCGCGTCCGTGAGATCCGGCTCGATGCCGTACCCGGTATGGATGCGTATCTTCCGCTCGGCGACCGCGAGGAGGAGGAGCACGCCGTTGTCCCGGCCGCGCTTTCCCACGCCCCACTTCGTGCCAAGCTCCTGCGCGTAATCTTCCACCGCAAGCCCCTCGAGGGACTTCACGGTCACGACCGCGATCTCGATCGAGGTCTTCCGCTCGTAGTCGCGGACCGCCTGCTCGATCGCCGCTTCCTTGTCGGGCGGGATGATGTTCGCCGCGTCGGTCACCATCCCCGGCGCCTTCGCGGGGAAGGTCGCGCCGAGAGAGATCTCTAGCGTAGCGAGAACCGCGAGCGCGGCTGCCGCCAGGATGACCGTTGCCTTGCGCCTCATCGGTTGTCCTCCACGATCGGAGCGTCCGGAAGCTCATCCCTGTCGTCCGCCTTGCGCGGGAAGTGCTTGGCGAGCTCGCGGCCGACGTTCCCGACGACCGCGACGAGACCGCGGACGTACTCGCCGGCTACGAAGTAGCTCTTGAGCTCCACGATGCGAACGATCCAGTAATCGTCGCCGAGCTTGGCGTGAATGCCGGTGTCGCCCACGATGGCGAACCTCCGCTCCTCCCAAACAAGGAGGATGAGCACACCAGTGCGGTCACGGGTCTTCGTCATCCCCTGCCGTTCGAACTCGCGGACGGCCTGGTCGTAGGCCCGGCCGCCGAAGTCGGTACCGCAGCGAGGAAGGATGTCGGCGTCACAGCGGGCGCGGACCATCACGCGGATCTCACCCGAGGTGTTCCGCTCCGCCGCCTGGATCGCTTCCGCGATCTCACGGCGAGCGTCTTCGGTGAAAACGCCCTTGGGCGACATCTACTTCTTCTCCGTGTCTTCACCGAAGTTCAGGACCGGCGCCTTGTCGGCGCCCTTCCCTGCCTGGAAGTACGGTTTCTCCTTGAAGGCGAAGTCGCCGGCGACCAGGTTGCCCGGGAAGCGCTTCAGCTTGGTGTTGTACCCCTGGGCGACGTCGTTGTACTTCTTGCGCTCGACGGCGATGCGGTTCTCCGCCCCCTCGACCTGCGTCTGCAGATCGCGGAAGAGGCCACTCGCCTGGAGCTCGGGGTACCGTTCCGAGACCACCATGAGCCGCGAGAGGAAACTGCCGATCTCGCCCTGCGCCGCCTGGAACTTGGCGAGGTTCTCGGCCGTGAGGTTCTGCCCCGCGAGGTTGATGTTGGTCTGGCCGACCTTGGCGCGCATCTCGGCCACGCCGACGAAGACGCCTTTCTCGTGCTTCGCGTAGGCGCTCACGGTCTTGGCCACGTTGGGGAGGAGGTCGTTCCTCCGCTGGTAGACGTTCTGCACCTGGCCGATCTGGGAGTCCACCGCCTCGCTCTGCGAGACGAGGTCGTTGTAGGCGTTCTTCGCCCACACGCCCGCGCTGCAGGCGCCGACGCCGAACACGACGAGCACCGCGAGCATCACACCGCCGACGATCTTGCCCATCTGCTGCCTCCTTTGTGGTGAAAAATCAAAGTAAATGGCGTGAGCCATCGTCAATGAACCGAGAAATTTTTAACACGTTCTTCCCGATGCTGTCAATAAAAACTCCGCCAAAGAGCGGCGGCTATAAATCTGTTTGGTGCTCCCACCGGGATTCGAACCCGGGTTTACGCCGTGAGAGGGCGTCGTCCTAGGCCTCTAGACGATAGGAGCTAAAACTGCCTGATCTCCTCCACTATTTTGTCCAACCCGATCGCGCGGGACGCCTTCAAGAGCACGATATCTCCCTTGCGCAGAAGGTCCTGCACCGGCACCTTCGCCTCGTCCGCGCTGTCGAAGCTTACGACCTTCTTCTTTGGCATGCCGGCAACCTTCGCGCCCTCGGCGATGAACTTTGCCCGCGGCCCCACGGTCACGAGCGTGTCGGCAACCTTTGCCGCCAACCGGCCCAGCTCCTCGTGCGCCTCGATCGTGTACTTCCCTATCTCGAGCATGTCGCCCAGGACCGCCACTTTGCGCTTGCCTTTGAGCTCGCGAAGCGTGTCGAGCGCCGCGTGCATCGAGAGCGGCGAGGCGTTGTAGGTGTCGTCAATGATGAACGTGCCTTTGATGCCCGCGAGAAGCGCCATCCGGCCGCTCGCCGGCTGATAATCCGCCAATGCTTCGGAAATCTTAACGAGGTTCATGCCGAAAATCAAACCAACAGCTGCAGCTGCGGCGGCCGCATATCCTTGCGCCTTGCCGAACACGCCGTCCAGCCGGACCGGCACCACGCTGCCGACGTGGTCGAGCTTGAAGGCGATGCCGACCGGCCGGCCGTCTTCGGACGAACGCGTTTCGAAATTCGTCACGCGCACGTCCGCGCCGTCGCCGAAACCGAACGTCATCACTTTGGCGCGGGTCCGTTCCTGAAGGTCCATCACCGTCGCGTCGTCGAAATTAAGGACCGCGAATCCGGCCGCGGGCAGCGCCTCGATGGTCCTGCCTTTCTCGCGCGCCAGCGCCTTGGGACCGGCATAGTACTCGACATGCACCGGAATATCGCCCACGGCGGTGATCACCGCAACGGTCGGCCGCGCGATCTCGAGCAGATATTTGATGTCGCCCGGCCGATCGGCGCCGTATTCGAGAATGAGCACCTCCGGATACCGCATCTTCACCGCGATGCGGACACAGGCGGCAATGAGCGTAAAAAGCCAAAAGACGGGACCGCCTACCTTTTCGCGGCCGCTTATGACGGTGAACGGAACACCGATCTCGTTGTTGTAGTTCCGCTGGGAGACCCGCACCGAGCGTCCGCTCCCCAAAACCGCCGCGATCGCGAGCTTGGTCGAGGTCTTGCCTACGCTGCCCGTGACCGTTATCACACCCGGGCGATAACGCATGATCATGAGCTGCGCGAGCTTCTTAAGCAACCAGCGTAATTTTTCAACTCCTTTTTCGCGTAATGCCATGTTCGTAGAATTGTTTATTGCGGCCTATCCGGCGGAATATTGTAATAGTTCAGGATGAACTTCGTGAGTTCCCGAAATGCAGGCACCACCGTAAGACCCGCAAGCGGCGCGCCTGCCGGATCATCGAGGCGGACCAGAACGGTGAACTGCGGGTCGTTCGCGGGGGCAAAACCGACGTAGGTATTGATCACATTATCGGTGTAACCGCCGCGTTTGAAGTCGGGAATGAAGGCCGTGCCGGTCTTCCCTGCCACGGCGTAGCGGGGAATGCGGGCGATCTCCGCCTTTTCGACGGCGGAAACCATCATCTGAGTGACTTTGCGGGCGGCCTCTTCGGAGATCACGCGCCCCGCCTCCCTGGGAGATTCGCTCATGAGGATGTAAGGCCGCATGCGCATACCCCCGTTCGCGACCGTGGAGACGGCGTTCACGAGCTCGAGCGCCGTGACGGAGATGCCTTGGCCGAACGAAGCCGTGGCGTAGTTGACGTCGCGGCCGTTCTTGAGGTTGTTCAAATTTCCCTTAAGCTCGCCCGGCAGGCCGATGCCGGTCGGGTCCGCGAAACCGAACGCGATGAGGTAGCGCTCGAATTGTTCGTATCCCGTTTTTTGCATCGCGAAGATCGCGCCGGTGTTGAGCGACTGTTCGATGACGTTCGTCATCGTCTGCTTGCCATGCGCTTTAAGGTCCCAGTTCCTGATCGTGCGGCCGTTCAACGTCACGGAGCCGGAGTCGTAATACGTCGTTTCGGGGGTTATCGCTCCCGTGTCGAGACCAGCCGCCATCGTGAACACCTTGAAGACGGAACCGGGCTCATAGACGCCCTGCACGGTCGGGTTCAAGAACGTACGCAATTCCGCCTTGCCGTACTCGTTCGGATCGAAGTCCGGAACACCGCCCATGGCGAGGATCTTGCCGGTCTTCGACTCTTGCACAATGAAACTTCCTCCCCTCGCGTTCTTTTCTTTTATAAGCGCCGAGAGTATCTCCCACGCCCGCGATTGAATGTTCCGGTCGATCGTGAGCACAACGTCCTCTCCCGGCACGTACGGTACCAGCGAATCGCCCGAGGCGCTCCCCGGCGAGCCGGCCAGGCGCTCGTCATACGCGAATTCGGCGCCGTACCGGCCGACAACCCGAGTTTCTTCATCGTCGAAGTTCGAAAAGCCGACAACGTGCGAGACCAGCGATCCGAGCGGATAGAACCGGCCGGATTCCGCGTCCACGTACACGCCCGCAAGGTCCAGGGTCCGCACCGCGTCGATCTGTTCACCGGTCGCGCGCTTCACCAGCGATTCGTAGGGATCGTTGGGCTTGGCAAGCATCGCAGCGAGTTCGACGGGGGTCTTACCGACGATCCCCGCAAGTTTCTCGGCGGCTTCGGCTGCATCCGACAGCTCTTTGGGCACCGCGAAGATAAGCGGGTAGTCGCGATTGATCGCAGCCGGTATTTTGGCGCCGTTCTTGTCCGTTATGAAAATGCTCCCGCGCGGCGGCACAAGCGCCCCCCCGGCACGGTGCTGCGACTCCGCGCGAGCGGCATAATAAGCGCCCTCTTGAAGCTGCAGGTTGAAAATATTGAAAAGCAGGGCGGCGTAGGCGACCACGAATCCCGTGAAAATTATCGAGATGCGGAAAGCCATTTCGGATCGGATTCAAAGTATTTCGGTGTCCGCTCCGGGACAAGGTTGCGCTGCCGCGCAAGCGTTTCGAGGCGCGCCGAGTCGAGTTGGCCGAACAATTGGTTTTTGAGTTCTGCGTTCGAGACACGCGCCCGTTCCAGCGCTTTGCTCTGCGTCTCGACCTCGTGAGCGAGATTCACCATGCCGTTATACAACCAGATGCCGTAGAGCACGCTCGCGCCAAGCAACACGGATAGGGATACCGCAAAAAGCGCGTAAAGCGATATGAGGTTGTGCGGTCGGATAATTGTCATGAGATCAGAATTTCAAACGGATGGCTTCTGAATGGAGCGAAGCTTTGCGGATCGCGCACGAGGATTGGCGTTGATCTCTTCCCGGCGCGCCGTGATCGGCTTCTTAGAGAGGAGGTGCCATCCTTTTTCGCGGGCCAGGCGCCGGAACTCTTCCTTCACGATTGCGTCTTCGAGCGAGTGGAACGAGATGACAGCCGCGCGTCCGCCGGGGAGGAGAATGCCGTCGAGATCGTGGAGCACGCGCCGCACGTTCTCGAGTTCGCTATTCGCGAAGATGCGGAGCGCTTGGAACGTGCGTGTCGCCGGATCGATGCGTCCTCGAGCATACGCTCGCGGCACCGCGTTCTTGATCACGTCCGCAAGTTCGCCGCTCGTCTCGATCGGCCTCCGCCGCATCCGGTCGCGGATCGCGTTCGCGATACGCGGCGCATATCGCTCTTCCCCGTAATCGCGGATGATCCCCGCAAGGTCTTCCTCGGAAAGTTCCTTAAGAAGGGTCGCAACGGGTGTCGCGTCGGGCGAGTAGGTCATCATGAGCGGCTCGTCGCGCCTGAAACTGAATCCCCTTCCGGAACTCTCGAGATGCTCCGATGAGAACCCGAGGTCGAGAAGAAGTTTGTGCGCCGCGGTCCAGCCGATATCCTTGAGGACCTCGCGCAATGCGGCAAAGTTCGCCTCGACCACGATCACGCGCGAATCGCGCGCGAATTTCTCCGTAAGCCGTTTCGCCGCTTCGAGATCCCAGTCAAGGATCAGAAGTTTTCCGCGTTCGCCGATGCGTTCGAGAAGCGCCTGAGCATGGCCGCCGCTGCCGCCGGTGCCGTCGATTATGAGCTCGCCGGGATCGGGTTCGAGGGCGGAACATACCTCCTCAAGAAGGACGGGGATATGTGCCATGTAAATGTGCAATGACGATCGGCCCCTCTTAGTGCCGACGGAACTTCCGCACATTGGTTGTGCTGATCGTCATCATGGGAAATTAAATACCGAGCTCGCCCAGTTTTTCGGCGATCTCGTCGGAAGAGGATTCCGTCCTCGTTCGGTATTCGCGCCAGGCGTCGGCGTCCCATATCTCGATGCGGTTGTAGAGGCCGGCGATCACGGCGTGCTTTGCGAGACCGGCGTACTTCCGCAGATAATCGGGCACGAGAATTCTCCCCTGCTGGTCGGGAGCCACGTCCATCGCGCCGGCAAGCATGAGCCGCACGAACGCGCGGGAGTTCGCTTGCGCCAAGGGCAGCGCCGTGAGCTTCGCGGCAAGCTCCTCCCACTCTTTAGCGGCGATAAGGAACAGGCAGTGGTCGAGACCGCGCGTGATGATGGCGCCGCCCAAGAGTTTCGCTCGGAACTTGGCGGGTACGGCTATCCTGCCCTTGGGATCGAGTGAGTGTTGGTATTCTCCGATGAACATGATGTTGTGCTTTATCCCCAGAAGTGGCTACTTATCCCCAGCTTTATCCACTTTTCACCACTTTTATTCCATCTTACCCCACCGTCCTATCCTCTGCAAACAAAAATCAAAGCGGCCGCCTCCGTGCGGTCGCCTCCCGAAAATCCCTTATTTTACTGCCCTCGCTGTTAAAACGGGTTGCCGGTTATGCACAAGTTATGCGGAAACATCTTCCCGCGGCCACTTTTGATAGTACGGATGGAAGATGCGCCACCCTCCCCGCTTCCGCAGCTGACGCCGGATGTATGGAGCGCTTATCTCGCGCGGGATGGCGTTTAAGGGCCTGTTCTTCCTGCCCTCGTCCCATTTGACGCCGAGGTCCTTGCGGAAAACGGGAATGCCGAAGATCTCGGCGTACGTCGGGACTTTGTATTCAAGCATGCCAACGCTCCGGTTCCCGACCTTCAGATACCGCTCAAAAAACATGCGCGGAAAAACCTGTAGGATGAAAAGACAGATGCGCGTCTTCGCGCGATACCCGTAGTTTGTGCGGACGTATTCCAGAAACCGCAGGTAATTTTTACGCTCCACCCCGCCCGGTTTGGTCCAGTCCCCTTTCCGTTCGATCTGCGGCGAGATCGTCTGAAAACCAGAAAGAAAAATCTCGCCTCGCCGGATCTCCTTGAAAATCTTCCGAAACGGCGCG
>CAYSDW010000001.1:23646-30827 GCA_964429925.1 uncultured Candidatus Saccharibacteria bacterium
TGCGGCGATATCGTCCGGAAGCCGAAGAGAAATAGTTCCCCCTTTTTGATATCCTTGAAAATCTTGCGCAGCGAGTCAAAAACGAGCATGTCCCACTGCACGACAGCGATACTGTCCCATGCAAGGCGCTTTCCCCGCTTCGCATACCAATCGAGAATAACGAGATCGCCGTTTATCCACTTCCAATCCGGGGAACGGAATGGCGAGACGTAGAAATCGTCGAGATAGTTCCAAAGTACCTTGCGAAAAAGCGCCGCCTTCTTCTGCGGCCCGCCATAGAGCCCGTAAATTTTGAGGCCGGGATTCGTCCGCCTTAAAAGTTCAAGGCGGTTCGCACAGACCTCTGGTTCTTTATAGAACCAAAAGAGGGCCGCAAGCCGCGGGCGGAAATTTTTCTCTGCGCTATTCACCGTTCTCAAGCCAAGGCCTTTTAAGAATAGCTTCGCTGTCAACCAGGGAAACCGAATATCCTATTGCGATCAACGCAGCAAGAACGAGCGCAATTTTCAAGACGAGATAGAACTTTTTCACCTTGATTCGATCAACTTGTCTATCTCCTTAAATTCAGATTCACAACCGGGGAACTGAACTCTCTTTTTTACACCGTCCAAATTAACAAAATAACTGACATAGTAATCCGTGACCATCTCCTCTATGCAGGGTTTGGCCATAACTCCGGAGTCTCTGATCTGCTTAACGATCCTGTCCATCAAGTTTTTATCCAGTTCCGTTCGGACAGTTGGGAAGACAGTTCTTTTTTCACCGTAAGGTTCCATGGCTACCTCGCCTGATTCCGTGACCAATGTGCCGGAAGAGTACAAATAGGTATTGAAGTGGCAACTGCCCCCACTCCCTGACTTGGTGCTGCACAGGCCGATAAAAGCGCGCTTGGCGTACAGCAAATTTGGATCGTTCAGGATCGAATCGCTGTCCAACCCGTTCGAGTCAACCGGTATGGGTTGAGGCGGCAAAGCGCAGCATGTGTAGAAAAAATAACGGTAGGTCAGGTAGCCGGCCAGGAGCAGGGCGAGCGAGAGAACGACGATGCCCAATGACTTTTTCATATTTTTTATAAATTAAATAACTATCTATAGCACTGCTTGAAATTGCCCTTCACGCCCGGAGGGTTTGTTGATTTAAAAGACCGCAAACAAGGAGACGGGCAGGAGCAACGCTGGTCTACGGTAACTCCGACGGTGCTATTGCAAGTAGTCGGACAGTTCAAAGAGCCTCCTCCCCCTCCATCAGGGCCCCAATCTATCTCTTCAATAATAAGAACGCCGAGAATCAGGGCGAGAGGGATCACGACAACTCCGACAACAATCAAAAAGTTTTTCGCCCAAGGAGGGGTCTCTGGCCGGGGGGCCGACGGCGGCTCTGCGGGCGCTTCGTAACGCGGCGGCGATTCTTTATAGTAAGGCAGCCGTTCCGGCGCTTTCATCTCCGGTTTTTCCCTGGTGGGAACCCATCGCCACTCTCCTTTCGGTTTTGCTTCGGGCGCTTCCGAAACTTCAGGGGCTTCTGGCTTTTCGGGCTTAATAAATTTTTGGGGATAAAGGGTCAGTCGTTTGACCTTCGCGCCGGACGGCGGCCTTCTCTTCGGCATTATTTTTGAAAATATTTTCATCAGAGGGACTGTTGTATCGCTATCAGCATGGCTACGACCAGCGCCATGAGAATGATCCAGAGCGCTGAAATCTTAAGCGCGGCTTTTTTCTCCATGCCCGACTTTATAAACAGCCAGCGTGCAACAAAGAACGATAGAATGCTCGTGACGAGAAAAGCTCCGGCGGTTTTAAAAGAGATCGCCTTCATGCTTTTGGAGTCCATCTCATACTCGCTGAAATAGAACCTGAAGATTAACCGCAGTACGACGTAGGCGATTAGATAAAGTATCCCCCAAAAAAGGAGGAGGGTAAAAATGATCGTAATCACAGGAGCGGCTTCCATACTTAAATCATAACAAATTGAAAGCAAACTTGAACCCTCTTAAATTTAATTACAGGGAATATTTACTCTAATCGCATCATCGGCATCCCATGTAGGATTAACAGCGAAATTAAAACCCATCTCTGGATTTATCCAGCCATCCGCTTGATATGTCCATTCTGTGGTTTCCGGCTGACCCGTTTCTCGAACGCAAGATCCTACATGTTTAACTGTCCAAGAATCACATGCTAAGGCCTGATTGTGACATGGGCCGCCTCCATATCTGTTATCGCAAAAGAATGTAAGACCTCTCCCGCCCCCGGTCCCTTTAACCGTGATCAGCTGCCTGCCAGACAGGTACTCATCGTATATCGGCTGGCATGTCGCAGATTCTATTTTGGCGAACTCCGCGGCATCTATAACCGGTGGCGGAGCAACAACAGAAGTTTCTTCTTTCTTCACCACCACCGCAAGATTCTGGCATCCTTCTCCGCCGTACAGGTCTTTGGCGCACAATCGGAAATTGTAGGTGCCTGTCTCTGTCGGCGCGCCGCCGAGTGTGCCGTTCAGTTCCAGCGCCATCCCCGGCGGCAAAAAGCCGGATTTTTTTACAAATGAATAGGGAGGTCTTCCTCCTATCGGATTGGTAGCCGCGTCGGCAAGCCCGCCGCAGGTCGCGCCCGATATGGCGGCAGGCGGTTCGCAAAAGTGAAATTCATAAGATTGCCCTACTGTTGTTTGGATATCCGCCCAGGGGCCGATGGTAACGCCGCCCGTTGAAGATGGGTCTCCTGCCGATGGCGACGTACTTGCCGAAACAGCATTTTCAGAAAGTACGGTTTTGCTGATATAACCGAGTTTGCCGTCTGGAAATGTAACCTCGGCCCAATCGGGATACTTGTCAAAAAGATCTCCGGGAAATACGAGCTCTGCGTTTTGAGCGAGCGTGCTTATGACCTTGCACGAGGTTGAGGGACACTCGCGAACGTTCGCGTTGTCTACTTTTACATACAACGTGCTGGCTTCCGGAATACTTGTCTCCGGCGAGGGAGATAATTCAATTATGGAAAGAAGAATGGAGGGACCAGAAAGAACTACTGCGGCGATGATGATCTTTGCCAAGAGAGAAGTTCTCTCGCCCGCTTTGTTCTTTTTGGTTATCCAAATTACTGCCGCTATGCCAAAAGCGAGATAACCGAGCGCAACAATTAAAAATGCGGCGGAGAGTTGCATAAAAAATTAGACCGAACAGATCACGCTTATAGTATACCAAAGATGGATCAGAAGAGATCTGGTTTCGGTGCGCCCTGTAGGGATCGAACCTACGGCCTTTGCAATGTGAATGCAACGCTCTACCACTGAGCTAAGGGCGCGCGTTCTTGATACGATAACGCGCTCCTATTTTATGCACAAGCCCGTCGGCGGCAAGACCCGCCAATGCTTTTTTGAGACGCACCACATCACCGCCCGCCGCCCTCTGAAGTTCGGCAGAGGACAATGGCTTTTTGACGAGCACTCGAAGGATAGCGCCACGCACTTGCCGCACGGAGCCCTCGAACTTCGACTGCCGCGTGTAGTGTGCGCTGCGACGATTCGGATTCGCTTGCCCACCGTAGCCTTGGCGAAGGTGGGCGCCGTAATCCATGAGCGCCCAGTACCATTCGCGCGGCCTCCGGCGGTCGAGCGCCGCTTCGACGAGCGGCATGATCTCTTTGTCGCTCACGCTATTCCTGTTCGGAAAAAAGTGATGAATGAACGCGCGGCGGATATTGGTCTCGATGAACGCAACGGGGGCATTGAACGCAAAAGCGGCGATGGAGTTTGCCGTTGCATGGCCGATGCCCGGGAGGGATTCCAAAACTGCCGGATCGCGCGGCAATTTTCCGCGGAACTCCCGCAGAACACGCTCGGCGGTGCGTGTGAGCGAAACAGCGCGCCGGTTGTAGCCCATCCCCTGCCAGACGCGAAGCACGCGCGAAAGCGGCGCATGAGCAAGAGCGCGGAAATTCGGGAAAGCCGCCACGAACTCGGGGAATTTCTTCACGACCCGCTCTACCTGCGTCTGCTGAAGCATGATCTCCGAGACCACGATGCGATAGGGCGTGATACGGGTGCGCCACGGCATCGCGCGGCCGTGGGCGCGGTAATAGCTCCAGATAAGGCGCTGGAATCTTTTAACCGCTGCGCCGGAAGGCATATCAATCTTCCTCGCCCCGTTCTTGCTCCTCTTCTTTGTCTTTCAATAAACGCGTCAGATACACACTCGCAAAAACGACGATGATCGTTACGATGCCGGCATAGAGCAGTTTTGCGAAGAACGTGTTTCCGCCCACGGATATCACCTGCTCGATGAACGCCTTGATCGCCTCGTTCCATGCAAGGCCAGCGACAAGACCGAGCGCGGTCACGATATAGCCCACCGTGCGTGCGCGGACCTCTTTTTGAAGCTCCTTCCCCTCCTCCCGTATTCTCTTGATCACTCGTCTCGGCATATTTTTATCAAGTATAGCAGGGTCTTGCGCTTTCCTGTATTCCCCCCTACGCTCTACGCAGAACATCGAACCAGAACGGAGGGTACCATGAGCGATCCGCAGATAGAGGAGCGCATCCGCGCGCTCGGGACCGAGCTTCAGGAGCGCCTCACGTACTGTCTGACCCACGGCGAGGGCCCGGAGCACGATGCGGCCATGCAGCGCGCCAAGGACATCCGCGATGAGATCGAGTCCTACGGCTATCCCGTGCTCTGGCAATTCAGCACCGACAGCGTGACTCTCGAGCCGCGCGCCGATATCACCATTCTTCAGGTCAAGGAGGACCTGACGCCCGAGCTTCAGGCGATCTACGACACGTGGTTCTTCGAACGGGCGGCGCGGAGAAAGAGGCCCGCATGAGAAGCAAGTTTCCGCTCCACCCCGACGCGATTACCGTCACCGAAGACGAATGCCATGCGCTCTGGTTCGCCTTCCAGGCGGTCCGCCGGGACTACATCATGTCGTTCGCGACCGGCACGGAGCGCGAGACCGCCGAGCGCTTCGGCCTTGGCTTCCGCCATCCCGGCACGGAAGAGGCGTTCGTCCCCACGAAGAAGTGGAACGCTTTCTACCTCAAGCTCGCCGAACTCGGCCTCGCGGCCCTGCCCCCAGGAGAGAGCGTCCGCCTGCTCTGCGGCCACAAACCGGACGAGCATCGGAACTTCCTCGGCGAAGTCATCCGCAAAATCACGGCCTCCAAGCCGGAAAAATAGCCCCCACCCGCTCAAAGGGTGGGGCGCTCTTTTTTATCCCGGCCAGCGGAAGAGATTGTGTTTGATAAATACCCACGTTGGGAATTCGAGATAATGCATTACGTACTCTTGGAGCACTTTGGGAACTGCGGCGATCAGGAGATACGCCGCCAGTCGCTTTCTCGTCATGCGGACTCCCGGAAAGAAGTGGAGCGTCCCCGCCCAAAGGAGGTAGAAGTTCTCAAAAATATTCGGGGCAAAAAAGAGGACTTGCCGCACGTGCGTCAGTTCGAAAATGACCTCGCCGGCAAGACGCCATGCGAAGAGCGTAAGCGCGAGCCGCCGCGGAAGCGCGTCGCGCCATTTGAACGCGGCGTACGCGGCCAGCGCCAAATAATAGATATCGAAAACTTTATCGAGCTCATGGTAAATGCCTCGGCCCTCGAGAACGCCCCAGCCGAGGGCGCTGAAGATCACGACGTCCGCAGCATCGGCAGCGATGGAGAACACCAAGCCCCAGAACGGCCAGCGCAGGATGGTGAGCGGTACAAGGAGACGAACAAGAACAACGAGTCCGGGAGCGATCATTATGTCTTCGCACGGATCAACCGCGCAACGTGTGCCCAGAGCGAGCGTGCATCCGCCATGGCGCGCCTCGCCTCTGCCCAGTCGAACGCGCCGCGCACGTATTCGCGCACGTCGGGGACGGGTTTCCGCTTCTCATCGTTCTTCATGCCTATTTCATCGCCGTAGTACAGCACCGCCGCGCCGCGGAGCGAGAAAAGCAGCGTGAAGACCTCACGGAGCTTTTCCCTGTCCCCGCCAAAAATAGAGGCCAACCGGAGCGCGATGCCGGAGCCGAATGTGTATTTCCCATCGGGATCAAGCAAAGAAAAAAGGCGGGCCTGTTCTCCTTTCGGCAGTGTCGCAAGCGAAAGGTCATCGTGATTTCGCAGAAAGAACGCCCAGGCGCAATTTTTGGGGATCCCGCCGGAGGCCGCGATCTGCGCCTCCAGCATTGTCCGGTCGCCGGTTGTAAGAGCGACCGTGAGCCACTCGGCCATCGGAAAGTGATACAAGAGCTGGCATTCATCGCCGGTGCCAAAGTACGTCTTGAGCTTGTCAAGCGGCTCACTCACCTCTCCCAAAAGCACGACATCGGGGTAATGTTCGTCGACATGCGCGCGGAGCTTTTTGATGACGGCGTGGGTTTCGGGAAGGCCCTTTGATCTCGTCCCCTCGCGTTTTATGAGGTGAGCGACGGCATCGAGACGGAAGCCGCTCACGCCCCGCGCCACCCAAAAGTCCATAATACCGAGGAACTCCGCGAGCACGTTCGGATTGTCCCAGTTCAGATCCGCCTGTTCGGGATAGAACGCGGAGTAAAAATAATCCCCCGTCTCCTGGTTAAAAACCCAATTGCTCCGCGTTATGTGCTCAAAGGGATTTATGGCTCCCAAAAGATTTTTGCCGTCCGTGCTCCACATATAAAAATCCCTGCGCGGACTCGTGCGCGAGCTCCGCGCTTCGAGGAACCAGGGATGCGCGTCCGAGGTGTGGTTCAAGACGAGGTCGACGATGACGCGGATGCCTCTGCGCCCGGCCTGTTCCGTAAAATGCGAGAAATCCAGGAGCGTCCCGAGCTCCGGCCGAACGGCGCGGTAGTCGGACACATCGTAACCGGCATCGGCCATCGGGGAGGGATAGTGCGGAAGAACGTGGATGCAGTTGATGCCAAGCGCCTGCAGGTAATCGAGCCGCTCCGAGAATTGCGCGAAGGTCCCCGCGAACCTATCCACATAGGCCTCGTAGATCACGGCGTTGGCCCACCAAGGGTGGTCGTTCATGGATGAGGACGCTTCGCAAGCTCTCCGCCTGCGAAGGAAAAATCCTTTATTCTATAGATCACATCCTTCCGCTCCACCACGATCTCCCAGTTCTTGCGTTTGGCATACGCGGCAAGCGTTGTATTGGGATTAAAAGCAATAGGATGGCCGACCATCGCGAGCATGGGAACGTCGCCGTCTGT
>CAYSDW010000002.1:0-9703 GCA_964429925.1 uncultured Candidatus Saccharibacteria bacterium
GCGACGGGGCGGCTCTCGCGGTCGTACTTGAGGACATGAGAGGACGGTGGCAAGGATATGCGGCGCAGGTGGTTAAAAACGCTCGGCGTCTTGCCGAGAAAATCAACGGGACGGGGATCCGCGTCATCGCTGAACGGCTGGGGTTCACGCGATCGCATCAGCTGTGGATCGACATCGCGCCGATCGTCGATCCCTATGAGGCGGTGCTCGCTCTCGCGCGATGCAACGTCATCTCGAACACCATCCGCGCTCCGTCGCTGAACGGCGGATTTGCATTGCGTTTGGGCGTTCAGGAGATGACGTACCTCGGAGCAAGGGAAAAGGAGATGGACGCCCTCGCTGGCGTCTTTGAGGAACTCTTCGTGAAGAGATCCCCCGAAAGCTCCGTAAGAGCGCTCGTGGCGGAGATACGGCGGGGGCTGAAACCGGCAGTTGATCCGGAGATGATCAGCAGGGTCGCCGACATGTTGTCGGGTCGTAAAGAGTAACGGATCGTCCACGAACGATGCTTAAAGGAGTTCTGCCTCAGTCCCTCATGGTAGCGGCGGAGGAGTGGATGGTGAAAAAGGCGATACTGCGCGTTGTC
Source organism: uncultured Candidatus Saccharibacteria bacterium (assembly GCA_964429925.1). Classification (GTDB taxonomy): domain Bacteria; phylum Patescibacteriota; class Minisyncoccia; order UBA6257; family CAYSDW01; genus CAYSDW01. The sequence continues at coordinate 587 of CAYSDW010000002.1, forward strand.
GACGGGCGCACCCATTCTCCCTACGAGGAGCATCCGAACGTGCAAAAGCTCGAGGCGGTGGTGTCGCAAAAAGCGGGGGGCCTGCGCGTGCTCGGTACGAACGGCGGCACCGACGCCCTCATTCTCGCGCTCAAACTTTCCGGTGTCGGGCCGGGAGACGAGGTCGTCGTGCCGGCGTTTTGTTTCATTCCCCGCATCTCCTGCGTCCCATGGGTCGGAGCAACGCCCGTCTTCGTCGACGTCCGCCTCGACGATTACGCCATGGATCCGGCGAAGATCGAGGAGAAGATCACCGAAAGGACGAAAGCCATTATCGTCTCCCATCTCTTCGGCCAGCCGGCGGCGGGTATCGCAGATGTTCTGTTTCTTGCGAAGCGGAGGGGACTCATCGTCATCGAAGACGCCACCCAGTCGTTCGGCGCGAAGATGAAGATCGGCGGAGAGTCGGAAATGGTCGGTACGCTCGGCGATTTCGGCGCGTTAAGCTTTACGACCCAGAAGTGGTTCGCCGGTCCTGGCAACAGCGGCGCCCTCGTCCTCAAGGATCCCGCGCTCTGGGACGAGGGGGACCGCATGCGGTTCTACGGCGCGCGCGTGCACCACTTCGACTACCCCACGGTGGGCGTGAACTGCAAGATGCACGACCTCCAGGCCGCGGCGCTCCTCGCGAAGCTCCCGTTCTTCGACTACTGGCTCGAGCACCGCAAGAAGATCGCCGCCCTCTATACGAGGGAACTCGCCGGCGTCAGCGATCTTGTTCTCCCTAAAGACATCCCCGGGACCGAGCGCACCTGGTACCGCTACGTGGTGCGGACCTCGATGTGCCCCGCATTGTTTGAAAAAATAAAGGAGACGGCTTCGGATTCGGCCCGCCTTTTTCATCTCGCGCGCAATTATCCGGTTCCCTTGCCGTACTTTTCGATATTCCGCCGCTCCAAGCATGTTCCGGGAGACTTTCCCGCTGCCGACCGCGCTTCACAAGAAGCGGTCCCGCTTCCCATAACCAATGAGGTGACCCTTGGGGACGCGGAACGGTTCTCGCGCACCGTGAGGGAGTTCTTCGGCGTTCATGCGTGACATGGGAAACGCTTCTGTTTTCGATTACATACTGGAGCATCAGAAGGCCGCCGATGAGCGTCTCTATCTCATTCCCAGCGAGAATGCCTTGAGCGCCCGGGCGCGTTTTGTTTTTCTGACCGAGGTGTTGAACCGTTACTACTTCCCGCTCGAAACGCATCGCCACTGGGCGTTCCCGGGGAACGAATGGCTGGAGAAGGTGTACGCGCGTTGCCGCGAACTGCTCTCCGAAGCGGCAGGAGCCAGCTTTGTGAACATTCGGCCGATCTCCGGCGTAAACGCGATGACCATTGCTCTTGCGGCGCTCTGCCGGCCCGGAGAAACTATCGCGACGCTTGCTCCAGAAAATGGCGGGCACCCTATCACCGCCAGGGTCGCCGAGCGCCTTGGCATCAAAGACGTGCATCTTCCCTATCGCCAGGAAGAGTTCTCCATCGACACGGAACGTTTTCAAGATTTCATCGAGCGCGAGGGCGTATCGCTCGTATATCTCGATGCTGCACAGATACTGTTCCCTCATAAAGTGCGCGAAATGAGATCGCTGCTTCCGAATTCGGTCAAAATATATTATGACGGCTCGCATGTCATGGGACTCATTTTCGGCAAACAGTTCCAGGACCCGTTCGGAGAAGGGGCCGATTTCTTGGGCGGCAGCACGCATAAGACCCTTCCCGGTCCCCACAAGGCGTTCATTGCCACGAATGACGCGGAGGCCCATGAACGGCTCGCGCAAGGGAGCAGCATACTCGTTTCTCACGATCACGGCGGCGACGGGGCGGCTCTCGCGGTCGTACTTGAGGACATGAGAGGACGGTGGCAAGGATATGCGGCGCAGGTGGTTAAAAACGCTCGGCGTCTTGCCGAGAAAATCAACGGGACGGGGATCCGCGTCATCGCTGAACGGCTGGGGTTCACGCGATCGCATCAGCTGTGGATCGACATCGCGCCGATCGTCGATCCCTATGAGGCGGTGCTCGCTCTCGCGCGATGCAACGTCATCTCGAACACCATCCGCGCTCCGTCGCTGAACGGCGGATTTGCATTGCGTTTGGGCGTTCAGGAGATGACGTACCTCGGAGCAAGGGAAAAGGAGATGGACGCCCTCGCTGGCGTCTTTGAGGAACTCTTCGTGAAGAGATCCCCCGAAAGCTCCGTAAGAGCGCTCGTGGCGGAGATACGGCGGGGGCTGAAACCGGCAGTTGATCCGGAGATGATCAGCAGGGTCGCCGACATGTTGTCGGGTCGTAAAGAGTAACGGATCGTCCACGAACGATGCTTAAAGGAGTTCTGCCTCAGTCCCTCATGGTAGCGGCGGAGGAGTGGATGGTGAAAAAGGCGATACTGCGCGTTGTCGACGGGCGCACCCATTCTCCCTACGAGGAGCATCCGAACGTGCAAAAGCTCGAGGCGGTGGTGTCGCAAAAAGCGGGGGGCCTGCGCGTGCTCGGTACGAACGGCGGCACCGACGCCCTCATTCTCGCGCTCAAACTTTCCGGTGTCGGGCCGGGAGACGAGGTCGTCGTGCCGGCGTTTTGTTTCATTCCCCGCATCTCCTGCGTCCCATGGGTCGGAGCAACGCCCGTCTTCGTCGACGTCCGCCTCGACGATTACGCCATGGATCCGGCGAAGATCGAGGAGAAGATCACCGAAAGGACGAAAGCCATTATCGTCTCCCATCTCTTCGGCCAGCCGGCGGCGGGTATCGCAGATGTTCTGTTTCTTGCGAAGCGGAGGGGACTCATCGTCATCGAAGACGCCACCCAGTCGTTCGGCGCGAAGATGAAGATCGGCGGAGAGTCGGAAATGGTCGGTACGCTCGGCGATTTCGGCGCGTTAAGCTTTACGACCCAGAAGTGGTTCGCCGGTCCTGGCAACAGCGGCGCCCTCGTCCTCAAGGATCCCGCGCTCTGGGACGAGGGGGACCGCATGCGGTTCTACGGCGCGCGCGTGCACCACTTCGACTACCCCACGGTGGGCGTGAACTGCAAGATGCACGACCTCCAGGCCGCGGCGCTCCTCGCGAAGCTCCCGTTCTTCGACTACTGGCTCGAGCACCGCAAGAAGATCGCCGCCCTCTATACGAGGGAACTCGCCGGCATAGACGGCCTCGTCCTCCCCGCGGACATCCCCGGGACCGAGCGCACCTGGTATCGCTACGTGGTGCAGACGCAAAGGCGCGACGATCTTCTGAACCATCTGCTTGGCGCAACCCCAAAAGATTTTTTTCTCCAGCCGTCGCTGGAATACCCGGTGCCGGTGCCCTCCTTCGAGGTTTTTCGCGGACTGGGGCATAAACCCGGGGACTTTCCTTGCGCGGAACGACTCGCGCGGGAGGTCATCTCGCTTCCTCTCTCCCAGTATGTCTCGGTCGGCTATGCCGGGAAGATCGCAAAGGCGGTTCGGACATTTTACGCGCCCGAACAGCGGTAGATCGCCAATGTGTAGTTGAACGGTTCGATGGCTTCGATGTTCCACCCGGCCGAATGCAGGATCTGCTTCCATCGTTCCGGGGGCTGCGGCAGGCCTTGCCCGGAAAGCCGGTGAATAAGCGTCGTCACGAGCGTCGCGCACAGTATGTCGTCGTCCACGGTTTTGTTCAGGGATGCCGCGCCTGCCTCGATCAAAACGAGGCGCGACGCCGGGAACGCGCGACGCACGTTCTCCAGAAATCGTATCGCGGGCTCCTCTCCGTCCCTTAAAAATTCATGGATCACGCCGCTCGAGAGAAACAAGGGCCGGTCGCCGGCGACCTGGTCCTTCCATCGTTCTATGCGCGCAATGTCGTCTTCTATGATATGGATCCGATCGCCTAAGCCCGCCTCCTCTACGTTCCGCCGGGCGCAGTTCGTGACGTCCCGGTCTATGTCGATGCCGATTCCCCGCCTTTTCTCATCGGAACCGCAGAACGTGATCAAGCTGCGCGCAGAACCGCAGCCGAGGTCCACCAGCGTGTCAACGTCGGCGGGCATATGCCGGAGTACATGCCCGATCGCGCCGCCCGTGATCACTTCGGAGTACTGCGCGTAGTAGCTGCTGTCGCGAGTTATATCTCTTCCGAACGTCGCCTTCCCGCGCAGCAATTCTTCCATGCGCCCGAACATGGATTTATAAACGAGAAGCCGCCAAATCGGCCAATGACGCACGGCGCGTTGCCGTTGTTCTTTGAGGAAAATAACATCGCCCTTTTTTTCTAATAAGTCGGTGGTGTTGAGCAGGAATTCCATCGCGGCATCAAGCAGATGCTCATCGGCGTCCAAGATGCGCGCCATTTCCCGGAGAGAGCGGGGCGACCGCTCAAGCTCCCGGAAGAAGCCGATTTTTTCGAGAGCGGTCGCCGTTTGCATGATGATATAATGGTTTGCGGCGCGGAGGTAATTGAAATTATTTCTGCGCCCCACGATCCGTTCCAAAAGTTGAGCGAGGCTGATACGCATGATAGCTTATAGGGTATCACCAGCCGCGAACATCTTCAAAGCTCATGGGAAAAATAACCATATTGGACAGCACGCTTCGTGACGGAGGATACGAAAATGATTTCTCTTTTACGGCCGAGGACACCTCGTTTCTTTGCAAGAATCTGGAAGAGGCGGGCGTCGAGTTCATAGAGGTCGGTCATGGCCAGTCGATGGGTGCCCGCGCGCATCCGCAGTATGCGGGTTCCGGCACCACCACGGACGAGGATTATCTGCTGGCCGCAAAGCGCTCATTGAAGAAGGCGAAGTTCGGAATGTTCTTCTGTCCGGGCATCTCCACGATGGAGCACATCGACCTTGCCGCGCGCCAAGGCATGGACTTCATCCGCGTGGGCATCAACGCAACGGACGTGCCGCATTCCGAGCCGTACATTAAGAAGGCCAAGGAGGCGGGCCTCTTCGTTTTTACCAATTACATGAAGTCGTATGTGCTTGGCCCCGACGAGGTGGCGCAGCGCGTGCAGTTGTCCGAGGAGTACGGCGCAGATGTCGTATATCTTGTTGACTCCGCCGGCTGCATGTTGCCGGATGACATGCGGCGTTATTTCTCCGCGATACGAAGGCTCTCCACGATCAAGCTCGGCTTCCACGGCCATGATAGCTTGGGGCTCGCCACGGCGAACAGCTTGGCTGCCGCCGAGGAGGGCTTCGAGTTCATTGACGGGACGCTTCGGGGGCTTGGGAGAAGCGGCGGAAATGCGCCGACCGAAGTGCTCGCCGCGGTTTTGTCGAAGGCCGGCCACGACACCGGCGTCGATCTTTTCAAGCTTCTCGCGCTCGCGGAAGATTTTATCGTGCCGAGATTCGGGGAACGAGGTCGCCGTCCGCTGGACGTTGCGGCCGGATTTGCCGGATTTCATTCCTCGTTTTTGCCGCTTATTGTGGAGTGCGCAAAGCAGTACGGCGTTGATCCAGCAGTTCTCATTACCGAAGTATCGAAAAAAGAACGCGTGCGCGTGGACAGAGATCTTGTCGAGCGGGTTGCCAAAGACATAACGGCATGAATGCGGTCAGGATACATAAGTACGGCGGCGTCGACGTTTTGAAGATGGAGGAAGTGAAGCCGAGACCGCCAGAACGAGGCGAGGCGCTGGTGAGAGTGGAAGCTGCCGGCGTGAGTTTTGGGGACATCTATCACCGGAGGGGATCGTACGCGTTCGAGCTTCCTTCGACGCTTGGGCACGAAGGAGCGGGGATCGTGGAGGCGGTCGGACCGGACGTGCGCGAAGTGAAGACAGGCGACAAAGTTGCATGGACGTGCGTGTGGGGTTCGTACGCCACGCATCTTGTCGCGCCGGCGGAGCGCCTCGTCATCATCCCGGAGGGCGTGGAGGTTCGGGATGCCGCAGCCGTCATGACGCACGGCCTGACTGCTCACGCCCTCGCGCATTCGATATGCTCAATCGTCGCCGGAGACGTTTGTTTGGTACACGCCGCCGCCGGCGGTACCGGCCAGCTTCTCTGCCAGATGCTCAAATTGCTCGGCGCAAAGGTCATTGGCACGGTCTCGAACGACGTCAAGGCACGGATAGCCCGCGAAGCCGGAGCTGACGAGGTCGTCATCTATACGAAGAACGATTTCGCGAAGGAGGTTATGCGCCTGACCGACGGCGAAGGAGCGCGCGTCGTGTTCGACTCGGTCGGAAAAGATACGATCGAGAAGAGCATGCAGTGCCTTGCCCTTCGGGGGCATCTGGTTCTCTACGGCCAATCAAGCGGAGCGCCGCCGTCTGTTGACCCCGCTGCGCTCCGAGAAAAATCGCTATCCGTAACGCGTCCCGTTCTGCCGCACTACATTGCTTCTCGCGAGGAGCTTCTCTTCCGCGCTGGCGAGGTGTTCCACTGGCTTGCGAGCGGTGCCGTGCGCTTGCGAATTGATGCGACCTATCCCCTGGAGGAGGCAGCAGCAGCGCATACGCTGCTCGAGTGTCGCAAGAGCGCCGGGAAAATTTTGCTGCTTCCATAAGTTCGCGCGCATACCATGGCTTCGATGGATCACAGCAGTTTGCGCCTTAGCGGAGTCCAGCAGATCTTCAGCGACTTCATCGTCGCCGAACTTTTGCTGGCGCTTGAAGAGAACGGAATACTGGGCACGATCGCGAACGAGAACCCATTTTCGGTCCGCACTGTCGCCCGGGAAGCGAGGGTGAACGATGATATACTGCGCGCGGCCTGCGATTTTCTCGCCGAGAGGGGGCTGTGCGAAAAAGTGGACGAGGACCGCTACCGGTTGCTGGGCATGCATGATGACATAAAAAGTTCGGCGAACTTCCTTCTCGCGTATAAAACAATGTACGAATCCCTTGCCGGTCTCATGAACGATTCCAAGCGGTATGGCAGCGATATCAAGCGGAACGGGATATACTACCGGCGCGGCCTTGACGCGATGGTTGCGCATGCATTCCCGTTTCTTCTCGCTCGCCTGGGCGAGCTTGGTGTAAAACGCATAACCGGGATCGGGGCCAACACCCTGGGGTTCTTGCTCGTCGCTTCGGAAGAGATCCGGCCGGACGCGTGCATAGGCGTCGTGAGCGACGAAGAGCGGGCGGAACTCGAGGATAAGCAAAGCGACCGTGTGCGCTCTTCCGATGGCGTCAGGATCGTTCGGGGTGAGCCGGGACATCCGGAACAATTTTCTGCCGAGGCGGCAGCCGAGGCGCTGGTGAGCATAGCGGTATTTCACGACTTTCGTCCCGAAGACCGGCTGCGGTCCGTTCTCGGAGAGTACAAAAAGTTTTTCCCTTCAAGCAGGCTGTTTCTCCTCGAATTCGATGTTTCGGGTCGGGATGAGGTGCGGGAGCGCGGCGCTTCTCCTGCGCGGTATCTAACGTCAGTTTCTCGTCTTACGCATGCGCTTAAACGGGAAATGGGCCCGCGCCCGCTTCGCGAATGGACGGGCACCATAGAGAAGTCCGGATGGCGCCTGGCGCGAACGCAACAATTTGAATCTGGGCTGGTCATCTATGAGTGCTGGTAAATGCCGTCCGCCTTCCAGATAGTTTTTTTGAGTTCCGGCAACGATGAAACTGAACCATTACGCATATCTCGCATCGTGCCTCAAAAGCGAACTGCGCTTCATGTTTCTCACGCGCGTGCATACCATGCCCCGCGCGTTTATCGCGCGGTGGCAGGGAAAAGAGCTGCACCGCAGCGTCGCTTTCGCCTACGAACATTCGCCGATCTATCGGGACCTTTGGCAATCGCACGGCGTGCGCCCCGGCGACGTTCGTTCTCTGGGTGACATCCGAAAATTGCCGATCACGTCACGGGGGTTATTCAAGGAACATCCGCCCGAGAAACTCCTTGGCGGCCTCTCCGCGCGTTCTGGGGAATACGTTTGGAAAGAAACATCCGGCTCAACCGGGGAGCCCTTCCGGTTCCCTGCTCGCGCGCACGAACGCCGCTTGACCCGAGGGAGGGCGTTCGATGAGTACCGCTTTCTTCTCTGGCGCGGGAATCCTCTCCATTGGATCGTCGATCACGCGAAGATCGCGCGCATCGACGAGGAGCAGGTTCCGGGTGGCCCCTCGGTTACGAGAGCGGAACTCCGAAAGGACCCCGAAGCCGCGTGCGAGACGCTTCGAAGGCATGGCGCGGATGTCGTATGGGGGACTCCAACATCGCTCCTTGAACTTGCCGAATATGCCGCGCGCATGCCCGAAGAGCTCCGTCCGCGCCCCCATTTTTTTGTTTCAACGGGCGAGTTGCTCACGCCCGCGACGCGCGCCTGCATCGTGAAGCTCCTCGGGGGAGAAGTGTATGATTCCTACGGCCTCAAAGAGATCGGCGTTATCGGGGTCGAGTGCCGCGCGCACGAAGGATTCCATGTCTACGAAGAATCCGTTCTCGTCGAGATCGTGGACGAGGAGGGGCGCGCGCTTCCTCCCGGCATGGCTGGCCGCGTCATTGTTACCCGCCTTAGCGAGAACCAAGTGTTGCCGTTCATTCGCTATGATACGGGGGACCGAGGGATGACCATCGCTTCGCCGTGCTCCTGCGGGCTTCGCGCGCCGCGGCTCTCCGTCAACGGCAGGAGAGGAGGAACGCTCGCGTTCGGCTCAAAGCGAATTCACCGCGTTGAATTCGAGTTCGCGATGGACCGGTTCCATGCGAGCGTCATGCGGTATCAACTTGCGAAAGTCGGCCCGTTGCAGGCGGAGCTTCGGATCGTTCCGGCGGGCGGTTTCTCGTCCGCTGTTGCGGACGAAGTGCAAGCGCGCTTCCGCGAGCAGTTCGGCATCATCCCCCGCGTAACGGTTGTTCACGTGCTTCCTGCGACATCGGCGGGGAAGACACTGGCGGTCGTTGACGAGACGGACCGCAAAACGGAATGATTTTCGTAAGGTAAAAATGAAGCACGCCTACTTTTCCCCGCAGTTCGATATGAGTGATGCCGACCTGCTGCCGGCAATATTTTCTCTTCGCTCTCGACGCAAGGATTATGTTCGATTTGTTGAAAAAGGAGGGGATGACGACGAGGTAAAAGTGCAGCGCATCATCACCGAATATTTCATGGCGTATAACGACCATGCGCCGGCGCGGATACTTGCTCACTGTTCTTCCGATG
>CAYSDW010000002.1:9713-27041 GCA_964429925.1 uncultured Candidatus Saccharibacteria bacterium
CTTCGTTATCTCGCGGGGAAGCACCGTGACCATGTCTCACGCCGCGGGATCCTTAGCGCGGGGGGTCCGCACGATTCTTGGAGCGTATTTTGACGACGTACGGCTGAAGTTCGATCCTCAAAGAACGCGTGCCTCTGCGAGCGGAACGTATTTCATGTTCCGAAGCGGCGATTGGAAAACGCGGTTGGCGGCGGAACTCACGCTCCATTTCCGCCGCGGCGGTGACGGATGGAAGATCGTGTTCCATGACGCAAAAGCGCTCACGGGGTGATGTGATATACTGAAATCTATGAGGGGTGCTCGAGGGAGGGTTGGCGCGGCTGCTTTGCCCACCATGCTCGTCATTACCGGCGTGATCATGGAGATCGCGATCGCGGGCGCGTTTCTTGCGTTCGTGTTCGTACGCTCCGGGCTGGCCGCTCGGATCAACGCGGAAGCCGTCACGGTCGCTCGCGCGGGCATCCAGGACGCCCTGCTTCGGCTTGTTCGCGACAAGAGCGCCTCGAGCGCCGGCTACTCGCTCTCGGTCGGCAGCTACTCGACGACGGTTATCATGACAAATCCCAGCGATTGCACGTCCGGCGTCGCGGGAAAGGTGTGCATCACGTCCGAAAGCACCGTCCTTACGCGCCGGAAAAAGTTCCAGGGCATAATCGCGGCGGACTCCACGACCGGAGAGATACGCGTCATTTCTCTCTCTGAAGTAGCGATCTAACACGCAATGGGCTTCTTCTCTCGTTTTATGGGGTTTCTGTGGCGGGCTTTTGCATACCTGAATCCCGCTCCGTCCGTCGGAGGACTGGAGATCTCCGATTCCGCGCTGCATTACGTTCTCTTCGAGAACAATGTTCTCCAGGTTGCGGCGCTTCGCCTGCCGCCCGGCATCCTTGAGAACGGCCGCATCAAGGACCGGCCGAACTTCGTCGCGGCGCTCACGAACGTGCGGGGCCAGATCCCCGTGCCGCCCAAGAAGCTCGTGCACGTGATCGTTTCTTTCCCGTCCATACTCGTGTATGCGCAGGCATTCTCGCTGCCGCTCGTCTCCGAAGCGAACCTGGATGAGGCGGCCCGCCTGAACCTGCAGATGATCTCGCCCACGGACCCGAAGAACACCTATTCCGACTGGCAACGGATCGACGCGCCAAACGGGGGCGAGAGCATCGAGCTTCTGGGGGCTCTTATCGAGAATAAGGCGGCGGACGAACTCATCGCCGCGCTTCGGGAGGCCGGCTTCCTCGCCGTAGCGGCCGAATTCCCGGCTCTCTCGCTCGCGCGGCTTACGGAAAAACTCGGCGCGGGATTCGATCCTCTGACGCCGGCGATCATCGTCGATCTCTCAAGCGACGGCATCGATTACGCGATCGTGCGGGGCGGCAACCTGTATTTCGATTATTTCGTTTCCTGGCGTACCATCGTCGGTTCGGAGCGCGCGCTCGCCGCGGACGTGTTCAAGAACTCGGTGGTGCGGAATCTCCAGCAGGTGATGACGTTCTACGCGGGCCGCTGGGGCGGGCCGGTCAAGAACGTCGTTCTCGTCTCGCAGGGCCTTGAGGAAGAGGTCAAGGACGTGATCCTCAAGAACTTCCCCGACGTCTCGGTAAGCCCGCTTACGCTCGGCCGCTCCGTCCGGGTTCCGCTCGCCTCCTTCGTGGCCCTGGGCGCCGCGCTGCGCGGCAGCATTTCGCGCGGCGCCGACACCATCATCAGTTTATTGAGCGTCGGCACCGAGGACGAATATCGCCAGAACCAGGTGCGTCTTTTCGTCGCCTTGTGGCGGAACATTGTGTTTTCCTCGCTCGGCTTTTTGCTCGCGCTTTTTGTGATAATGGAGTTTTTCGTGGTGCGCATCGATCGGCGCACGGCGGTGGAACTCACGCAGGGCACTGCACAGCCGGAGGTCGCGGAAGTAGCCAAGCTTGAAGAGGAGGCGAAACTGTTCAATCGCACCGTTGCGTTCATCGGTACGGCAAAAAACGCCGAGATCGCTTTTGCCCCGATCGTGCGCAATTTCCAGGCGCTGGCCGCGAAGGGCCGCGTGTCGCTGGACCGCGTGGCGATCTCCTCGATCAAGAGCCCCGTTCTGATCGTCGGCCGGGCCTCAAGCGAGGAGGAGGCGATCGGGTTCCGCAAGATACTGGAAGACGATCCTCAGATCGAGAAAGCCGAATTGCCTCTCTCCTTTATCGTGAAAGGCGCGAAGGGAGTGACGTTCTCCATCACCGCCACGCTCGCGCTCTGAAACAGCCGTTCGAGGAGCGCCCGGTCTGATTTTGTAACCGGCGAAAGGACGAATTCTCCCGCCTTCGCTCTTCTTCGTCGAGCTTCGGCGGGCAAGCCCGCCTTCCTGACCCCGATCTTTAAACGCCAGAAGTCGCGCGTGCCAAAGGTCTTGATGACGGACTCCACTCCATGGTGGCCCGCGGCGCTCTGGCCGAAGACGAACTTTGCCGTGCCGAGCGGGAGATCGGAATCGTCATGAACGATCACGGTTTCCGCGGGAGAGATCTTGAAGTAGCGGAGCGCCGCCAAGGCACCCCGGCCGGACTCGTTCATATAGCCCGCGGGCTTCACGAGCAGCGTGCCGTGACGCTTTTGGTAGCTTGCGCCCAGCTTCTTGTTCTCTATCCACACCCCTTCCGCGACAAAGTCGAGGAAGAGAAACCCCGCATTGTGGTACGTGTGCGCGAACTCTTCTCCGGCATTGCCGAGGCCGATGAACGCCCTGATCTTCTCCGCGTGAAGCATAGATGCATTCTATAACGGTATTGAAATGCGGGAAAATTTGTAGTACACTATCCAAAGTTTTATGAAAAGGCTTTTTGTTTCGTCGCTCGAGGTTTTGGAGGTCGCCTTTGTGGCGGTAGCGGCCGTTTTTGTGGTGCGTACGTTCCTGGTGCAGCCCTTTTTGGTTTCCGGGGCCTCCATGGAGCCTTCCTTTTCCCACGGCGATTATCTTTTGGTCGACGAACTCTCGTATTATTTCCGAAAACCGGAGCGCGGCGAGGTGGTGGTCTTCAAGTATCCCGGGGACGAGTCCGTCTATTACATCAAGCGCATCATCGGCCTTCCCGGGGAGGAGGTTCGCGTTCGCGATGGTATCGTGAGGGTCTTGAACGCGGAACACCCCGAGGGCGTCAAGCTCGCGGAATCCTATCTGCCGCTCGACCTTAAAACGCCGCGAACCGCGGATATCACGCTCGGCGAGGACCAGTACTTCGTGATGGGCGACAACCGCCTGCAGAGCTTCGACTCGCGCGATTGGGGACCGGTCGCGCGCGGTGAGGTCATCGGCATCGCCCGTCTTCGCCTCTGGCCGCTTGCAAAAGTGATGGCCTTCGAGAGACCCGCGTATTAAATCAGGATGGCCCAATCGCAGCGACCGAAACAGGGGAAAAAGGCAAAAGACCAGACCGAGCAGGCACCCAAGGGGATGCACGACATTTTGCCGAGCGAAGAGGCCGTCTGGGAGCGGCTTCGGAAGGTCGCGCGCGAAGTGGCGGACGATTACAATTTTTCCCGCATCGAAACCCCCATCCTCGAGCACGCGGAGGTTTTTGAGCGCACGCTGGGCGAAACCTCGGACGTGGTGGAGAAGGAGATGTTCACGGTGAAGACCAGAGGCGGCGATCGTCTGGTGCTTCGGCCGGAAGGCACTGCGCCCCTCGTCCGCGCCTACCTGGAACACGGCATGAGCCACTTGAGCCAGCCCCTGAAGCTCTTCTACGTAGGGCCGATGTTCCGCCACGAACAGCCGCAGGCCGGCCGGTTCCGCCAGTTCCACCAGATCGGTTTTGAGATACTGGGCGGCGAATCCGACCCTATCTACGACGCGCAGATCATCGTGGTCGCCGTGCGCCTGCTCGAAGAGCTCAAGATCAAGAATCTTTCGATCCGCATCAACTCGATCGGCTGCCGCGTCTGCCGGCCGCTCTACCGCAAGAAGCTCACTGACTACTACAAGGGCAAGGAGAAGCAGCTCTGCAGGGACTGCGAGCGCCGCCTCGAGACGAACCCCTTGCGCCTTTTGGACTGCAAGAACGAGAACTGCCAGAAGTTCAAGGCGGAAGCGCCGAGTTTTCTCGACAACCTCTGTCACGTCTGCAACGTGCACTTCAAGGGCGTCCTCGAGTACATCGACGAACTCGGCCTTCCGTACGTGCTCGACCCGCGCCTCGTGCGGGGCCTGGATTATTACAACCGGACGGTCTTCGAGATCTACGCGGAGGGCTTCGACTTCGCCCTGACGGCAGGCGGCCGCTACGACTATCTCGTCGAGACCCTGGGCGGCAAGCCGACTCCTGCCGTGGGGGGCGCCACGGGCATTGAGCGGCTCATCCACGTCATGAAAGAGAAGGACCTGCTTCCGCCCGCCCGGCCGAAAAACAAAGTGCACCTCGTGTATGTGGGCGATCTTGCAAAGCGGAGGTGCCTGAAGCTCTTGGAGCAGTTCCGGAACGTGGGGATCCCTTTGGGCGAGGCGCTGGGCAAGGGTTCGCTCGATACCCAGCTCCGCATCGCGAACAAGAACCAGGCGCCCGTGGCGCTCATTTTCGGCCAGAAGGAGGCGTATGAGGACAGCATCATCGTCCGTGACATGAAAACGGGCGCGCAGGAGACGGTGCCGATCGCGCGTGCGGCGCAGACGATCCAGAAGAAGCTTAAGGAGCAAAAAGCCATGGGACTCAAGGATCTCGTGGTGCGGGAGAAGACGGAAGAGGAAAAAGCGAAGGAGGCGTTCTTGCTCCGAAAGGCGGCAGCCAGAAAGGACGATGTCCCTCCCGGCGGGGGGCTTGCGGAAAGCGACAGCGCGCCCGTCCTCCGTAGCAGTGCTACTGCGGAGGATGGAGGTCCCGGCGCGAGCACGGGAGAAACGCAGGAGTAAGAGAGGCCATGCCCGACTGTCTTTTCTGCAAGATCGCGCGCAAGGAGTTCGGGAGCGCCGTTATCTACGAGAACGGCGACGTTCTCGCCTTTCTCGACATCAATCCCCGCGCTCCCGGTCACGCCATGGTGGTCTCGCGGACGCACAGCGAGACGCTCCTCGATCTGCCGGATGGGGCGCTCGCCCCGCTTTTCGAGGGCGTAAAGACGGTCACGGCGATGTTAAAGAGGGCGCTCGCCCCGGACGGCTTTACGATAGGCATAAACCACGGCAAGGCCTCCGGCCAGGCGGTCGACCATCTCCACGTGCATGTCATCCCGCGTTTCACGGGGGACGGCGGCGGCTCCATTCATACCGTCGTTTCGAACCCGCCCAAAGAAACGCTCGAGGAGATGGCGGCGAGGATCAGGAAAGCGCAGTAAACTTGCAAAGCTTGTTTTGGCATGGCACACTCAAACGGCTAACGTCATGGAAATACGACGCAAAGAAGGAGAATCTCCCACGTCGCTCATGTACCGCTTCTCGAAGCGGGTAAAACAGAGCGGCATCCTGCGGGAAGCGAGAAAGAGGCGCTTTCGCGCCCGCCCGGTGAACCGCCGCCGCAGACGGCTTTCGGCGCTCCATCGCGAGGCGAAAAAGAAGGAGGTCCAGCGCTTAAAGAAGCTCGGTCTGCTCTAATGCTCCTCGAGAAGCTGCACAGCGAGCTCACTGCGGCGCAGAAAGGAAAGCGCGCATTCGAGCTCGGCGTTCTCCGCCTTCTCACGGCCGCGGCGCATAACCGCGCCATCGAAAAACGCGGACAAGGGAAAGGCGACGAACTCACCGACGAAGAAGTGCTCGAGGTGCTGAAGAAGGAAGCCAAGAAGCGCAAAGAGTCCATCCAGCTTTTCACGCAGGGCAACCGCCGGGACCTCGCGGAGAACGAAGCCAAAGAGCTTGCGCTTATCGAACGGTATCTTCCCGCCGAACTCTCGGAGGAAGCGGTGCGCTTGCACGTGGAGAAGGTTCTTGCCTCCGGCGCGGTCTCCGCCGAACAGGGGTTCGGCGTTGTGATGAAAGAAGCGATGAAAGAGCTGAAGGGCAAAGCAGATGCCGGCCTCGTTTCTAAAATTGTCAAAGAAAAGATCGGCGGCTAACGCGGTCGTTTCGGTCGTCTCCGGGAGCGCCAACGAGCGCCCGTACGAGCGCGGTATCCGCCGCGCCCTCACGGTCGGCCTCCGGACGCTTCGGGTCCGGGGCTCGCTCGAGGTCTATCTTGTGGACGACCGCACGATGCGGAGCTTGAACAAACGCTATCGCGGCAAGGACAAGCCCGCGAACGTCCTTTCGTTCCCCTGGCCGCAGCAGTTCATTGCTTTCCATTTCGCCTCCCGGCCGCTCGGGGAGATCTATCTGGGGCTCGACATCATCCGGCGGCACGGGGAAGACCCCTTGTTCCTGGCCGTGCACGGGCTTTTGCACCTCCTGGGGTACGACCACGTGCGAGCGAAGGACCGCAAACGGATGGAGGCGGCCGAGCGGCGCATCATGCGGAGGGTTTCATAAGGGAAACCCTCTTTTCATTTTGCCTGCCCTGTCTGATAATGAGGAAGCTTAAGAAGCTTTCTATGCTTTCCCTGACCCAATACGTTGTTGGTCTGGATGTCGGAACAAAAGGTATCAAGGCGGCGGTCGTCGAAACTCCCGCGCGGGGCAAACCTCTGGTACGCGCGCTCTTCACCATGCCTGCAGGCGGTCTCCAGAAGGGCGTGGTGGTGGATGAGGGCGAGGCCTGCGGCGCCGTGGCGGCGGCGCTCGACCAACTTCGGAAGGTCGCGAAAGGCGCGGCGAAGAACATCTATCTGAACATCGGCGGCAAGCAGACCAACTGCCAGGTCTCGAAGGCCATGGTGCCGCTCCCGCGCGGCGACTCGCGCATTTCCGAGGAGGACATGGACCGCGTCATCAAGGCGGCCGAGACCATGGTGCGGTTGGGCCACAACCGGATGGTTATCCATACCGTGACGCGCGAGTACGCGGTGGACGGCATCGGCGACATCCTGGACCCGGTAGGGTTGAACGGTTCGCGTCTCGAAGCGAACTGCCTTGTGATCGACGCGTTCTCGCCGAACGTGCACCACGTGATGGCCTGCGTCGAGAAAGCAGGAGGCACGGTCTCCGGTCCCATCTACGGACCCTTGGCGGCGGCGCGGGCGGTCTTGAGCCGCAATCAAAAAGATCTCGGCGTCGTTTTGATCGACATCGGCTTCGGCACGACGGGCGTAAGCATCTACGAAGAGCAGAAACTTTTGCATACTGCGATCCTTCCGGTCGGCGCCGGCAATATTACGAACGACATCGCGCTCGGTCTCAAGATCCCGGTCGCGGAAGCGGAGAACCTGAAGTTAAGTTTCGGCTACGCGCTCGCCAAGGAGATCCCGAGCAAGGAGAGCGTGGAGGTCAAGGCGGCCGAGGGGGGCAAGAAGGCGAACATCTCGCGCCGGTTCCTTTCGGAGATCATCGAGGTGCGTCTTGCCGAGATCTTCGAGCTCGTGAACGAGGAACTGAAGCGCGTCCAGCGCGCGGGCCAGCTGCCGGCGGGCGCGGTCCTCGCGGGCGGCGGCGCGAAACTGCCGGGCATCGTGGAGCTCGCGAAGCGCGAACTCAAACTGCCGGCGCAGATCGGCCTCGTTTCGAGCGATGCCTTCGAGACCGCGGACCAGGAGATCGGCGCGCGCATCGAGGACCCCGAATACGTGGTGGCTCTGGGCCTCGCGCTCTGCGGCAGGGATGAGGAGAGGAAGGGCGGCTTCTCCGCCCCCGGCTTTTTGAGGTATTTCATGCCCTAGCGGCACGGCCTGCCTGCCGGCAGGCAGGGGCTTGCACCCAAACCTTAACCGCTATACCCTAGAGCCAAACGAACCATGGCTTCGAATGGCACGAACAAAAGGAGCGGTTCAGAGACCCCGATCGCGCGCGTCAAGGTGGTGGGCGTGGGCGGCGGCGGCGGCAACGCCGCTTCGCGCATGGGACGCGATTTTCCGATCAAGAACGTCGAGTTCGTCGCCATCAACACCGACGCGCAAGATCTCGATTTCTGCGCGGTGAAGCACAAGCTCTACATCGGCAAGAATCTCACGCGGGGCCTTGGCACCGGCATGAATCCCGATCTCGGCCGCCAGGCGGCGGAAGAGAACCGTTCGGAGATCGCCGACCTCTTTCAGAACACCGACATCGTATTCGTCACCGCCGGCATGGGCGGCGGCACGGGCGGCGGCGCGTCGCCGGTCATCGCCGAGGCCGCCAAGCAGTCCGGCGCGCTCACGATCGCGGTCGTCACCAAGCCGTTCGCCTTCGAAGGCACCCAGCGCGCCCGTCTCGCGCAAGACGCGCTCCTCAAGCTTAAGGACAAAGTGGACGCGCTTATCGTCGTCCCGAACGACCGCATCTTTTCCGTCATCAACAAGGACACGCCCATCATGAAGGCGTTCGAGGCGATCGACGACGTGCTCCGGAACGCGGTGCAGGGCATCGTGGAGCTCGTGGTCACGCCCGGCATTATCAACATCGACTTCGCGGACGTGCGCACCATCATGCAGGACGCGGGCGGCGCGCTCGTGGGCATCGGCATCGCGGGCGGGCAGGAGCGGGCGATGAGCGCCGTGAATATCGCCGTCAACTCGCCGCTTCTCGAGGCCACCATCGACGGCGCGAAAGGCGTGCTCTTTGGCGTCTCCGGGAGCCGCGACATCAAGATGAACGAGGTGAACGACATCGCCAAGGTCATCGCCGAGGCCGCCGATCCTTCCGCCAGGATCATCTTCGGCGCCTATTACGACAGGAAACTGAAGCCCGGCCAGATCAAAGTGACCTTCATCGCGACCGGCTTCAACGGCTCAAAGCCGGCCGGCTCCCTCTTCTCGGCCCTTACGGGCGGAGCCCGGAACGGCGCAGGCGACAGCGCGAACGGCAACGGGCACGCACCCGTGGCGGAAAGCGGCCTCGTGAACGGCTTTTTTGCGAGGGAGGCGGAGGCGCCGGAGCCCGTGCAGGCGGCAGCGCGCAGAGAGCAGGAGAAGCCGGCCGCGGACAAGAAGAAGCAGGACGACGTCTGGGACATCCCGACCTTTTTGCGGAAGAAGCGGCGCTAAGGGCAAAACTTCGGCGCTTATCCCCAAGACAGCGCTCGCAGAAGGATTACAATGGAGGTAATCCTTTTTAGTTTATGAGCACTTTCACGAGCAGGTTCGCCACTATCCAAAAACGGGACGGCCGCATAGCGCCCTTCGACTGGAAGCGCATCGCGCTCGCGATCGGCAAGGCCTTTAAGGCCGTGGGCGCGCCGGATGCCGCCGCCGCGGAGTTCGTGGCGCAAACCGTCGTCCGCCGCCTCGAAAAAGAGACGCCCAAAGACAAGCTCCCGTCCGTCGAAGGTGTGCAGGACGTGGTGGAAGAGGAGCTTATCGCCGCGGGGTTCGCCGAAGCGGCCAAGGCGTACATCCTCTACCGCAAAGAGCGCGAGCTCATCCGCGAACAGAAGCGCGAGATTTTGGGCGGGCTCCACACCTCTCTGCCCTTTACGCTGAACGCCCTTACGGTCATCGCGAACCGCTATCTCCAGCGCGACCCGCAGGGCGCCATCACCGAGACGCCGGAGAAGATGTTCCGCCGCACCGCGCAGGCCTTGGCGCTCGTCGAGGCCGAGTACGGAAAAAAGAACGAGTGGATCAAAACGCGCGCCGACGAGTTCTACGGCGTCATGGCGAGCTTCAAATTCACGCCCGCGGGCCGCCCCATCACGAACGCGGGCGCGCCCACGGCGCTCGTGCCGAACTGCATCGTGCTCCACATCAACGACAGCATGGACGGCATCTTCACGACCCTCAAGGACGCCGCGCTTCTTCAGCAGGCGGGCTCCGGCCTCGGCTTTCCGTTCCACATGCTCCGCCCCGCCGGCACGCGTGCCAAGCGCTCGCGCGGCGTGGCCTCGGGCCCCATCTCGTTCCTGCAGGTCTACGACATGGCGTTCGGCGTCATCAAACAGCAGGGGCGCCACGGCGCGAATATGGCGGTGATGCGGGTGGACCACCCGGACGTTCTCGACTTCATCCACGCGAAGAAGCGCGAAGGCGACATCAAGAACTTCAACATCTCGGTCGGCATCACGGACGAGTTCATGCGCCAGGCCCTGAAGGGCGCGAAAAAGCCCTGGCTCTGCGAATTCAACGGGGTAAAGATGAAGCCGCGCGTGGTGGAGCGCGACGCCTACAACAACATCCTCTCGGTCTCCGAGGTCACCATCACGGCCCGCGAACTGCTTCACGATATCGCCTCGATGGCCTGGACGAACGGCGAGCCGGGCGTGGTCTTTTTGGACGAGGTGAACCGCACGAACCCGCTCCCGGGCCTCGGCCGCATCGAGGCGTGCAACCCCTGCGGCGAGCAGTTCCTCCACGACGGCGATGCCTGCAACCTCGGCTCCATCAATCTCGCGCGGTTCGTGAAGCGCGGCAAAGTGGACGAGGCGGAACTCCGCCGTGTAACGAAAGTTGCCACGCGCATGCTCGATAACGTGGTGGACCTCACGGACATGCCGGTGGACCGCGTGAACCGCTCCTTCAAGTCCAACCGCCGCATCGGCCTCGGCATCATGGGTTTCGCGGACATGCTCTACCAGCTACGCATCCCGTACAACTCGAAGAGCGGGGTGGATATGGCGGAGAAGGTGATGAAAGTCGTGAACGACGCGGCGCACGAGATGTCCCGCGAGCTCGCCAAGGAGAAGGGCGTCTTCCCGAACTACACGGCAAGCGTCTACAAAAAGAAGCGCGTCCCGATGCGGAATGCCGCGCTCACGAACGTCGCTCCCACGGGTTCCATCTCGATGATGTTCGACGTCGCCTCCGGCGTGGAGCCCGTCTTCGCGCTCGCCTACCACAAGAAAGGCATCCTGAACGGCCGCTACTCGCTCCAGTATTTCAACAAGTATCTCGAGGTCGAGCTCAAGGAACGCGGTCTCTTTAAGCCGCATATCGTAAACCACATCGTGGAGAAGGGGACGCTCCAGGACCTCAAGGAGATCCCGGTGGACGTAAAGAAGGTCTACGTAACCTCGATGGACATCTCGGCCGAGGACCATATCCGCATGCAGGCGGCGTTCCAGAAGCACACGGACAACTCCATCTCGAAGACCATTAATTTTCCGAACACGGCGACCAAGGAGGACATGCTGAAGGGCTACATTCTCGCCTGGCAGCTCAAGTGCAAGGGCTGCACTGTCTACCGCGACAAGTCGCGCGAGTTTCAGATCTTGAACCTCAACGAAAGCAAAAAACAGGCCCCCAAAGCGGACGGGCAGGCGGTCTCGATGCGCGCGGAGACGATGCTGGAAGAGAAAAAGTGCCCCGCCTGCGGGGAGGAGCTCCAGATGAAGGAGGGCTGCAAGAGCTGCCCTTCCTGCGGTTGGGGCGTCTGCGAGGCCTAAGGCAGTTGTGATTCGACCGCTTTCGCCACTCGCTCGATCGCGCGGACAAAGGCCGCCTCGCGGTAGGTGATGCCAAATCGCTTTCGCACCTCCTCAAGGCCTTCCCACGCCTCGGTCATCTGGAGCTCGAGCTTGTTCAGCACCTCCTCCTCGCTCCAATAGTGGCCGGAGGCGTTCTGGAGCATCTCGAAGTAGCTCCCCATCACGCCGCCGCCGTTCGCCATGATGTCCGGAAGCACATCGATGCCATGTTCCACGAGCACCTGCTCCGCCTCGGCCGTTACGGGGCCGTTCGCGAGCTCGAGTATCGTCTTCGCCTTGATGTTCTTGGCGTTCCCGTCGTGTATCACCGACTCGAGCGCGGCGGGGACGAGCACGTCAACCGGAAGTTCGAGGAGTTCCTTGTTCGATATCTTCTCCACGCCCGCGGCGTCTTCGAGCCGCTTCGGTATAGCGAGACCCTCTTTTTTATAGATACCGCCCTTGGAATCCGAAAGTGCCACCACTTTGCATCCTGCCTCGTCGAGAAACCTGGCGATGTTGCCGCCCACATTGCCGAAGCCCTGGATAGCGACGGAGAGGCCTTTGAGCGGTCTGTTTTTGCCCTCAAGATAGCGCTTCAGGACCACAAAGCCGCCGTACGAGGTCGAGACCTCGCGGCCCTTGCTCCCGCCCTTCTCCACCGGCTTCCCGGTAAAGGTGCCGAGCGTCTCTCTGCCTGCAAGCTTGGAGTATTCGTCCGACATCCAGGCCATGATCTCCGCGTTCGTGTTCATGTCCGGCGCGGGGACGTCCTTTTCGGGGCCGATAACGTCGAAGAAGGTCCCGGCCCACGCGCGGGAGAGGCGCTCAAGCTCTCCCTTCGAGAGTGTCTTCGGGTCCACCTGCACGGCGCCCTTTCCGCCGCCCAGGGGGAGCGCCATCAAACTGTTCTTCCAGGTCATAAGCGCGGCGAGCGCGGAGACCTCGCCGAGGTTCGCGTCGGGGGAGTAGCGGATGCCGCCCTTGTAGGGGCCGAGCGCGCCGTTCCACTGCACGCGCCAGGCGGGGAAGAGGGCTATCCGTCCGTCGTCCATCCGCACGCGGAGCGTGGCCTCGATCGCCCGCTCGGGGCGCTTGAGCGCCGCGACCACGACGGCCTTAAGTCCGAGAAGTCCGGCTGCCGCAACGATGGGCGCAAGCGCGCATTCAAGAAAAGTATTCATAGTGTATGCATTATAGCACTTAATCCGCGTCGCATCTTGACAAAAGTGTTATAATATGTATAATTTTAAATTAGAGTCACTAATATCGCAGGAGGTGCGCGATGAACGACCTCAACGCGTCGATCGTGCGGATCCACAAGTTCCTCGCCTGCGACCCGGAGCTCCGTGTCGCGACCTCGACGATCGCGACGGACATCGCCGCGGTCGAGGCGGACGAGATCCTCGCCGCGACCGACTTCTGGCGGCCCCGCCTGGTCTGCGCCCGGCGGATGCTTCGCGAGAAGCAGGCCGCCGAGAGGCAGGCGGCCGCCGAGATCCGCGAGGCGGCGCGGAAGCGCTACCTCGCGCGGCGCAAGGACCGCGCCATCGAGCAGAGCAGCCTGGCGAAGCTCGGCGGCTCCGGCAAGAAGAAGCAGTAGCTTCTTGCTCGCTGCCCCACCTCTCCCTCATTCCGGGCCCCTGCGGCATTGCCGCTCGGGGCCCGTTCCATTTTTACTTCGGGTTGCAGAACGCGGTCTTTTTTCGTAAAGTTTCCTCGTATACCATTCCCCGGTAGCTCAACGGTAGAGCGGCGCCCTGTTAAGGCGAAGGTTGTAGGTTCGAATCCTACCCGGGGAGCCAGGCATATAAAACATCGACTTGAACGAAAACAATTAGTCATGATTAAAGATGGCATTGGAGGGACGAATACTCGAGTCGGACTAGCTTTCGAAAGCCGGGTCAGTATACTCTCAATATTTGCTAGGACCCCCGGTTACTCTGTTCGGGATAATTTAATATTGTGTGATGGCAAGGAAATTGCGCAAAGCATAGGAAAGGCTAGGCTTTACCAGTTTCTTGAGCGAAGGGGGATTGATTACCGGAGGTTCATCTCGAAGAAATTGCTTCCTGACGAGGCCTTGTATATACCCAGCAAGGGAAAGGTTTTTGTTATCGAGGTGAAATTCCAAGCGGTTGCAGGATCCGTTGATGAAAAGTTGCAAACCTGCGACTTCAAGAAGAGGCAGTATCAGAGACTTTTTGAACCGCTAAAGATTGACGTAGAGTTTGTTTATATCTTAAGCGACTGGTTCAAGAGGGTAGAGTACAAAGATACTCTGGGCTATATCAAGAAGGTTGGCTGTCATTACTACTTTCAGACCCTCCCATTCGACTTTCTGGGCCTAACAAAGCCTAAGAAATAGCTTCTCATGCTATCTTCCCCGGTATATAACTCAAAATACTACGACGGGACGAATGTAGGGCAGATTCGGCCTAGAGTCTCTGCGTTTAAGACGTATGTCATGAAAGACGGAACGCTGGTTGGCCTTTTTCAGGGGAGTCGCGGTGCGAACCCTGAACTAGATTTTGTCATAAGAATTCTAGTTCCCGGAGTAAATAAAAGGCTTATCCCGCCCACGCATACGTTTTGGGTCGTCGATCTGCTTCTTAAAATTCCACAATATCAGAAAGAAGTGCGGGAAATAGTGGAATATTACATAAACTACTATGCTAGCACCAGAAGCTTCTCTTCGGTCCAAGAAAGAGATAGTTATCAGCTCGAGACCGCCTCAGAGATTGTTTCGAAGTACGGGCACATAGAACAAAGCTACACCCTGTCTCTCGATTACGTCGCAACAGTAATTGAGCTGTTTTGTAAAAACGAAAAGGCAACCCCCGGAGCATACATGTTTCGGAGCCTACTTTCGGCACTCCTTGACTATATTGATGGCAAGTTGCATTACACGGAAGTTCTTCAAGCCGCCCTGCCGGGTTACTCGAATAGGTGAGCGCTACGCCAACCGACTTCCATCTAGGCCCTCGAACCGCCTTATCGACAAGTCCAAAAACTTGCTTTCGGTGTCGATCCCGATAAAACTTCTCCCCTGAAGATACGCTGCGATACCCGTTGTTGAACTTCCGGTAAAGGGATCGATTACCAAGTCGTTCTTATTGGTGCTCGCCAAAACGATTCTCTTAAGTAGGTCGTACGGCTTTTGCGTTGGGTGCTTACCGAACCTCTTCTCGTGTTGCTTTGGAGTGCCGATAGCCCAAACGGAGCGCATCTGAGTATCGGGCTTTTTCAGGAAGTCCCCGCCCCATTCCCCGTTTTTCATCGATCCATAATTGAACGTGTGCTTGCTCTTCTTGTCTTTTCTGGCCCATAGTAGCGTCTCGTGGCTTGCGGTAAAAAATCGGCAGCTTAAGTTGGGAGCCGCATTTGGCTTAAACCAAGCAATGTCGTTCAAAATGTGATAGCCGAGAGCTTGAAGCGCATGGCCGCATTGATAAATTGAGTGGTATGTTCCACTCACCCATAGTGTTCCGCCCGGCTTTAGGACGCGCTTCGCTGCTTCAAGCCATTTATAGTGAAAATCGTAATCATCCTTAAACCCCCTGCTCTTATCCCAGTCGCCTTTATTCACGCTTACCATTCGACCCGCATGCACGGTGAATCCTCCGTTTGAAAGGTTGTATGGAGGATCCGCAAAAACCATGTCAACTGAGTTTTCGGGAAGGGCAGCAAGCAGTTCTAAGCAATCTGATCTGTAAAGTTTAAATCGGGGTCTTTCATAATACGGCTTAGGCGCGGGCACGTGTTTCGAACTCCCAGACTCCGTGTCCAGGCGTATTCTTGGACCACTTTCTGTTATGGCCGTGCTCATGTCTCGAATCACGTCGAGCACTATTCCCTGTATTGAGATATCGCGATCCTTTCTTAAAATGATTGGCTCCATGCTTTTGTTAGCTGGCTGCAACCGGATGTACCCCCGTTCTCTGTAAAACTTCTTCAGCGTAGCTTCGTGGTCATCTATGAGGGCAACTACCTTTTGCCCGTTTTCTGCGGTTTCTTGTTGTCTTACCAGAATAATGTCGCCATCATTGATATTCTCATCAATCATGCTATTGCCAGCTACGCGCAAGGCATAAACTTCTGAGGAGGGCGGTATTTTGCTCTTAGGAATAGCAATTGTTTCTTTTGGTACATCAAACAAGGTAATGGGCTGACCAGCGGCGATGGTTCCTAAGAGGGGAATTTGGACCATCACCTCGCGTCCTACTACAGCGATGGAGCGGGGTTGGCCCCTCTCCTTCTTGAGGTATCCTGCCACTTCTAGCTCCGCAAGGTGCTGGTGGATAGTTGAGATAGCGAGGTTAAAACGTTTGGCGATTTCTGGGATCGAGGGGGCAAATCCACGCTTCCGGCTATAGGAATTTATGAATTCAAGTATTTGCTTCTTGCGAGGCGTCATCTTCATACAGTGTGATTATAACCGAAACTAAACCGAAAGTTATCCACATACCAGTTTATAAACTCTACGCCCTCACCCGGAGGAGATTAAAATTATGGGAAGTACGAAATGGTCATGCATCAACTAGCCACATCCCATTGCTTTTTTCTGTAGTTGTCTTACACTTGAAGCAAATTAACTGTTCGAGATTATGGATCAGCACAAATATCAGGAAGCCGTAGTTCATCGCCTCAACGCGATTATAGGTTTACTTCTCGATCTGGTGAATAAAGGCGAGGAACGAGGTGAAGGTAAACAGATGTTGCGATTGAAGCGGTTTGGTTTAGAAAATCCCGAAATCGGTGAAATTTTTGGCAAGAGCGCAGAGCAAGTAAAGAAACAGATCTATGCCGCGAAAAAAGGTAGCCAGAGCCAGCACTAAGTGATCCACTAAGATGAAAAAATCACCAGAAGACAAAATTTTAGAGGTGCTGGAGAAAATGTTGAAGGTTCTAAGCCTTCAGGTCGCGGCCGATAAGAGCATGACTGAGCGTGCGAGATTGCTGAAAGTCGCAGGACTCGATAACTCGACGATCGCTTCGGTGTTGAATACAACCACGAAAAGCATCAGTACATTGACGGCCGGGGTTAGGCGGAAAGCAAGGGAATAACGTGGAAATTTCAAAGATATGAACGAAGGAAGCGAACGCGTAGAAGCCCTGCTGGCCCTGATCCTTATTCAATCTTTTAAGGGTGAACCGATGGCTGAAAAAGCGGCGGCGCTCAGCACAGCCGGCTTCACCAATGTGGAAATAGCCGACTTCTTACAGACATCTCCCCAGACAGTTACACAGCTGTTGTATGAAAGGAGGAAGAAGGGTTCTCGGAAGTCATCAGTATCAGGGAAGCATCGCCACTAAGGGAGATAACGGTCGCATGCCAATTGTCAGAGACTTCCGAACCATTCCACAATTTAATGTGGATGCCGTAGCTGCTAGCGGACGTTATGTCGGGAAAGTCAGCTATTGGAAGCTCTATGCTACAGAAAACCTATATCGAATTCTCATCCATTCCATTCTTTCTCTTCAGCTCCCAGATTGGTGGGCGCAGGCAGCGAATCCGAGGATTCAATCGGGGGCGATACGACGTAGAGAAGATTACTTAGCAAATCCGTGGCATACTACCCCCGGCAGGCATAGCGTATACTATATCGACTTGACTGAATTAAATGAAATCGCTCGAGCAAATGCTCAGTATATAAGGCCAGTTATCATAGACATAGATAACTTCATTGCTCGTATAGAAATGATACGGCTTCCGCGAAATGCGGTGGCCCATATGAGTTTTCTGAATCCTGCCGATAGGAAACGCGTGGACACCATCTACGAAGATTTTAAAAACCTAATTAACATGGTTCAGCAAAAGATCGCCCTACAGGTGCCTCAATGAGCGCATATGATTGGACCGAAAAAACAATACAGAGGCGCAAATAAGCCGGTCGATGCTCAGCGAATAATCGATCTTCTAGAAAGGATCGCCGTTTTAGATTTGTATTTCAACTTTAAT
>CAYSDW010000003.1:0-2606 GCA_964429925.1 uncultured Candidatus Saccharibacteria bacterium
GAACCGAGGAGTTCGGAGGATACTAAAGGTCGGCAAGGTCTGGTATAGTGAACATATGATGAATTACTACGGTTCAATGATGGGGTGGGGAGGCGGCGCCTGGGGTGGATTCGGGGCGTTCATGTTCCTCTTCTGGGTCGGGCTCTTCGTGTTGGTCGTGCTCGGCATCGTCTACCTCTGGCAGCAGATCACGAAAAAATAACATGTTCGGAAACGCTTCCTGGCTGCTCGCCGGAGTCGATTTTTTCGGTCTGGTGACCGCCGTTGCGGCGCTTACGTACGTGTGGCAGATCGAGCGCGGTCTTGTCGGCACAAGTATGCCAAGCGTCTGGCGACTTACGACGTGGGCACTTGTGGCGCTCGCGGTGGCGTTCCTCTTTTCGGCACTGCCCTACTTTATAAGCGGCTACGAGGAACCTCTTGAGATTACTCACCACGTGGTCATGATCGTTGCGGTGGTGTTGCTTACCGAAGCGATACGCCGTTTCTTGAAGAAGACGCAAGAACTCTAAAAGCGCAGCGCGGAAGGAGACGCCCCACCTTGGTGGGGCGTCTCTATTGTGGGAAGCGTCGCTTTTTGTCTACAATGCGGGTAATGGGAAAGAAGGATCCGTCCGAAAAGCGCATTGTGGTCGTCGGCGGAGGCACAGGCGTCTTTACCGTGCTCACGGGTCTTCGGCCGATATTTCGCAATCTCACGGCTATCGTAACGATGGCCGACGACGGCGGCTCGACGGGGATGCTGCGCGAGGAGTTCGGCATCCTGCCGCCAGGCGACATCCGCCGCGCCCTGATCGCCCTTTCGACCTCGGATAACAAGACCCTCTCCGAGCTTTTCAATTATCGCTTTCACGAGGGAACGGGACTCTCCGGCCACAACTTCGGCAATCTGATGATCACGGCGCTTGAACGCGTTACGGGGGGGTTCGAGTCCGCCATTGCGGAGGCGGCGAAGATCCTCTCCGTGCAGGGGAAGGTGGTGCCGGTGACCCTGAAGCCGGTGAAGCTTATGGCGGAACTCGAGGACGGCATGGTGGTGCGCGGCGAAACGAACATCGACGTTCCCGCCCATGACGGGCGCCTGAAGATCCGGCGGGTATGGCTCAAGCCCAAGGCGGCGTTGAACCCCGCTGCGCGCCGCGAGATCATGGCGGCGGACCTTGTCATTATCGGGCCCGGCGACCTCTATACGAGCATCGTGCCGAACTTGGTGGTGGACGGGATGCGGGAAGCGCTCCGGAGGACGAGGGCGAAGAAGCTCTATGCGGTGAACGTGATGACCAAGCACGGCGAAACGAACGGTTACCGCGCCTCCGATTTCTTGCGGGCGATAGAGTCCTGTCTCGGTGAAGGCGCGGTGGACTACGTTCTCATGAACAACAAGCGTCCTTCGCCGCCTCGGCTCCGGCCCTATGTCAGAGAGCGCGCAGAGTTCGTGGAACCGGATCTCGTGCGTTCCTCGCGGAAACCGGTGCCCGTTACCGCCGACCTTATCCGTTCGCGCGGCTTCATCCGTCACGACCCCGAAAAGCTTGCGCGCGTCATCTCGATGCTTTTGTAGCCCGACCTACGATGAAGGACAGGGAAGTTTTCCGTTGTATCGAGAAGGAGGCGAAACGTCAGGAGGAGACGCTTGACCTTATCGCGTCCGAGAACATCGCTTCGGAGGAGACGATGGCGGCGGTCGGGTCGCCTTTGATGAACAAGTATTCCGAGGGCTATCCCGGCAAGCGCTACTATCCGGGGAACGAACAGTACGACGAGATCGAGCGCATTGCGCAGAAGCGCGCGCTCAAACTCTTCCGTCTTTCGCCGCGCGCGTGGAGTGTGAACGTCCAGCCCTACTCCGGCTCGCCGGCAAATCTCGCCGTCTACGCCGCGCTTATGCCGGAGGGCGGGACACTTATGGGCATGGCGCTCGCCGCAGGGGGGCACCTCACGCACGGTCACAGGGTTTCGATGACGGGCCGCTGGTTCAAGGCGGTGCAGTACGGCGTGGACCCCAAAACGGAGCTCATCGACTACACAGCGGTCGCGCGCCTTGCGCGCCGGGCGAAGCCCGACGTGCTTGTCTCCGGCTTCACCGCCTACCCGCGCCGCGTTGATTTTAAAAAATTCGGCGCGATCGCCCGCGCCGTGGGCGCCTACCACGTTGCCGACATCTCGCACATCGCGGGACTGGTAGCCGCCGGCGTCCACCCGTCGCCGTTTCCGCACGCCGATGTCGTCATGACGACGACTCACAAGACCCTTCGCGGCCCCCGGGGCGCCGTTATTTTTTCGCGCGCCAAGCTTGCGGAAGCAATAGACCGCGCCGTCTTTCCCGGCCTCCAGGGCGGGCCGCACAACAACGTGACCGCGGGAAAGGCGGTCGCGTTCTTCGAGGCGCTTCAGCCCTCGTTCCGGACGTACGCGCGGCAGGTGGTGCGGAACGCGAAGGCCCTCGCCTATGAACTCGAACATCTTGGCGCGCGTCTTCTTGTCCCGGACCAGCTCGAAGCCGACCCACATGCCGATGCCCTTGACGTCCATCACGGAGGGGTGCCTCTCCAGGCCCTTGAACTTCTCGAGGAGGTAGGCGCCCACGTTCTTCGAGTTCGCGACGA
>CAYSDW010000003.1:2616-7793 GCA_964429925.1 uncultured Candidatus Saccharibacteria bacterium
AACGCGAAGGCCCTCGCCGATGAACTCGAACATCTTGGTGCGCGTCTTGTCGCGGGCGGGACGGACACGCATCTTTTGCTTCTCGATGCGCGCTCGTTCGGTCTTGACGGACAGACCTCCGAGCGCCGTCTTGAGGCGGCGGGCATCGTTGCGAACCGGAACTCGATCCCCGGCGACGTGTCGCCCTTCAAGCCATCGGGTCTTCGTCTTGGCACGCCTGCGCTCACGACGCGCGGCATGAAAGAAAAGGAGATGCGCGCCGTGGCCGGCCTCATCGTGCGCGCCTTGCGCGCTGCCGATGCGGCGCCCGTTCTGCTGGACGTGCGCTCGCTCGCACGACGCTTTCCTGTGTTTCTAAAATAAAAATGATAAGGGGCTCGGCGGGGGGAGCCCCTTGCACTGTTTAAGGGAGCTCGAGATACGGTTTCGGGGGATGCGCGAGGTTCTTCGCGCCGTCCGCGGTGACGAGGACGGTGTCCTCGATCCTCACGCCGCCGACATGCGGGTAATAGAGTCCGGGTTCGATCGTGATGACGTTGCCCGGCTCGAGGATCTGGTCCTTGAGCTTCGAGACCCGGGGCATCTCGTGGATGTCGAGCCCCACGCCATGGCCCGTGCCGTGGATGAAGCCCTGCATCACGCCGTCCTTCGCGCCGGTCGTGTAGCCCTTCGACTCGAAGAACGCCCTGATCCATGCGTCGATCCCCTCGGCATCGATGCCCGGCCGCACCATCTCGAGCGCGCGGCACTGCGCCTCGAGCACGATGCCGTAGAGCCAGCGCGCCTGCATGTCGGCCTTGCCCTTCACTACCGTGCGCGTCATGTCGGACCAGTACCAGCGCTTTTTGGAGCGCGGGAACATGTCGCAGACGATGAGCGAGTTCGGCGCGATCGGGCCGAACCCCAGGCAGTGCGGGTCGGCTGCCTGGTCGCCCGAGGCGATGATGGTCGCGTCGCAGGTGCAGTCCCGTGCCACGCATTCGAGCTCGAACGCGCGGCGGAGTATCTCGGAGGTGAGCTTCTCGCCGCCGAGCATGACGCGGTCGCCCTCGATCTTCGCCTCGGCGAGCATCGCGAGGACCTTCTCGAAGCCGGCCTCGCAGGCGTGCTGGGCGTGCAAGATGTCCTCAATCTCGTCGGCGCGCTTCACGGCGCGCGCGGGGAAGAGCGGCCCCGAGGCGAGCTCGACCTCGATGCCGGCGTCCTTGAGCTTCTGATAGATGCCCGCCGGAAAGTCGGGCGCGACGACGCACGAAGGCGCCGCACTCACGCTATCGCTTGCGAGCTTCCGGAGCAGGGCGATGGCGAGCGCGAAAAGGGAAACAGGCGGCTTTGGAACGAGGTCGTCCCAGAGGAGCACCTCGCAGTCCCGCACCTCCTTTTTCGCGCGCTCGACCTCGAGCGCATTCACGGCCACAAACCGCGCACCGTCGCGCTCCGCGAAAATGAACGGATCGGGCGCGTAGAAGCCGGTCGCCCAGAGAAGGTCGGAGTTCCGGGAAGAATCTGCCACGATGAGCTTTGTCTTCACACGCCTCTCCTTGTCGTATCTCTGAATGAAATATGCTGGCTCGAATGTAGCGTCTGGGAAGAATGATGTCAAACGGAAGTTGCACAGTGCGTGCGTTTATTCTATAAGAAGGGAAGCACGTACACCTTTACACAACGGGGAGGACTATGGACGTTCTCGCACTTCTTTCTTACGGCTGGTTCGAACGCGCGTGCGTTCATTGCGGGAAGCCCACGAAAGAGCGGGTGCGGCACATGACGATGGAGATCGTGGGCTTCCACGAGAACCATGTCTGGTACGGCGAGAAGCGCCCCCTGCACTTCGCGTGCAACGTAGCCAAGACGGCTCCGGACGGAACGGCACTCATGCCGGCGCAGATCCACGACGGAACAGTGCTTGTCCGCTCGCTGTTCCGGGGGCTCTGGCATGGGCATTGGCATCGGCGCTGGCTCTCGGTAAGGAAAGGCGCATGACGCTCGAGCGTCAGCCTGTGCCGAAGCAGGAAGCGCTCCTTGAGCTTCTGGGCACATTCCCGTGGAACGAATGGCAGGCGCAGAGCGAGGAAGAGGCGGCCGTGAAGCTTCACAATCTCGTCCATGGCCGTCGCCTCGCCATCGAGTTCTTCGACCTCGTGAGCGACGACGGGGAAACGGTCGTCGCGCTCGACAAGGAAGGGAGCTTCCGCTACTTCCAGGCGATAAGCGGCGGCCCGATGTATCTCGAGGTCGTCGGTCCCGAGGAGCCCACGCACGTTTCGTTCTTTCTTCGCTACTATCCCCTGCGCATCGCGCAGGTATGATTCCCGGAGCCCCGCAAGGGCTCCTTCGCTTTTCTTAATATGTACGAGGCGATACGATACTCCTATGCTTATCGACGGAAAAAAGATTGCCCGCGAGCTCCTCTCGATGCTTCAAGCGCTCCCGCCGCCTTCCTCCCCGCGCGCGTTCCCGTTTTCCATTGTTGCCGTGCTGGTGGGCGACGACCCGTCTTCGAGAACTTTTCTGCGCCAGAAGCGTATCGCGGCCGATTCTCTCGGCGTCCTCTTTTCCGTACGCGAGTTACTGCCGGAATCAACGACCGAGGAGATCGTGGCAGTGCTTGAGGAACTGGGGAGGGATCCGGCCGTAGGCGGCATCATCGTCCAGCTCCCGTTGCCTCAGCATGTCGGCCGGAGCAAAGTTCTCTCCGCGATCCCGCCGGAGAAAGACGTTGACTGTCTCACGCCGCGGAACTTCTCGGACTTCGAGAGCGGAAGCGGGCTTATGCCGCCTGCGGCGGGCGCGCTCGAGGCGATCGTCGAGGTGCTCGACATCCACCTTTCATCCGTGCGCGCTGCGGTCGTGGGCAGGGGTCTTTTGGTGGGAATGCCGGCGGCCGTGTTTCTTAAGCGACGCGCAAAGTCCGTCGAGGTGCTGGGCAGGGGGGATGATCTCAAACGGCGGCTTCCGGAAGCGGGTCTCATCGTAAGCGGCACCGGCGAAGAAAATCTCATCGGGGCCGACTGCGTGCGCAAAGGCGCGGTCGTCGTTGATTTCGGCTATCCGCACGATGCGGACTTCGAGGCGATCGACAAAAAAGGCGGCGTCGTCACGCCGACACCGGGCGGCACGGGGCCGATAGTGGTCGCAAAACTGTTCGAGAATTTTTACCGCTTACAGGGTCTGTTCCCGCCGGGGAAGAAATAAGAGAAGAACGATCGTTGCCGTGAGCGAGGCGGAGAGCAGGCAATAGGGGCACCAGGCGCGGATAACGAATGCCTGCAGATAGATAAAGTAGAGGTGCGCGGCGACTCCCAGTACGGCAATGATCTTGGCCGCAAGAAGCAGTACGTCGTCTTTGCTGCGGTAGAGCTCGACGCCGAGCGCGATGAGAACCAGGTAATAGAGCACGCCCCAGAGGGCGTTCGGCGTTCCCCCGATGAGCGTCGCGTAGGGGCTTGAGAGCACCGTTTCGCAGCCGACCAGGGGACCGCACACGGGCGAAACATTCCGGTAGTGCGAAACGGTGAGGTAGAGCGAATCGAGGAAGCCGACCCCGGCGAGGACAGCAAGCGTGAGAAAGCGCATTGCGCAAGTGCTTACTGAGCGACCCCCTTAACCTTCTGCTTCATTTCCTGAAGCAGCTTTTTGTCCTCTTTGAGTTTTTCCTTGACCGCGTCGAAGCCGACGCCCAGCCGTTCTCCCTCCATGGAGTAACTTGCGCCGGACTTGGTTACCACGCCGTGCGCGAGCGCGGCCGAGAGCACGTCACCCTCGTAGGAGATGCCTTCGCCGAAGAGAATATCGAACTCCGCGGCCTTAAAGGGCGCGGCTACCTTGTTCTTCACCACTTTTGCCCTCACGCGGTTGCCGATGATGTTCTCGCCTTTCTTGACCTGCGCGATGCGGCGGACGTCGATGCGGACGGAGGAATAGAACTTGAGCGCGCGGCCTCCCGGCGTCGTTTCGGGGTTGCCGAACAGGATGCCGATCTTCTCGCGGAGCTGGTTGATGAAAACAATGAGCGTGTTGGATTTTGCGGAAATGGCCGTGAGCTTGCGGAGGGCCTGCGACATCATGCGCGCCTGAAGTCCCATGTGTATAGCGCCCATCTCGCCTTCGATCTCCGCCTTCGGCGTGAGTGCCGCGACGGAATCAACCACGATGACGTCGATGATGCCGGAGCGCACCAAACTCTCAAGGATATTAAGCGCCTCCTCGCCGTTATCCGGCTGGGAGATAAGGAGTTCGTTCACCTTTACGCCGAGCTTCTTGGCATACTCCGGGTCCATACCGTGCTCGGCGTCGATGAACGCGGCCTTGCCGCCCTTCTTCTGCGCCTGCGCGACGACGTTTAAGGCAAGCGTCGTCTTGCCGCTTGATTCCGGGCCGAAGATCTCGACGATCCTGCCCTGGGGAAGGCCGCCGACGCCCAGCGCGATGTCGAGCGAAAAGGAGCCGGTGGGGATGACCGCCACCTCAACCCGGGGCGCCTCGCCGAGCTTCATGATCGCGCCCTCGCCGAACTTCGCCTGGATGGATTTGAGGCGCGACTCCAGTTCTTCTCTGCCTGATTTTTTTACTTCTTTTTCTTTTGCCATGCGCGCAATAACGGCGGACGCTCGTGATTGTACCCCGTTCCTTTCTTGGACGCTACTCCGCGGGCTCGCCTCGCTAAAGCTCTGGCGAAGCGGGCTGGTAAATGACGCGGCGCACGACCGTGCGTTCGCGGCCCAGGGAGCGCCGCGCGACAAGCGTAAAGACGTTCAGCGCGGGGTCCAGCGAAACCTCCTTTTCGAACCGCCCCTCGGGGTCCGCGGGGACCTCTTCGCCGTTCAACGTGAGTTTGTCGCCCGGGGAGACCACCCCGCGGATCACGAGCGACCCTTCCGTAACCGTCGTTTCGCTTAAGGAAGGGTTTTCGACGACGAGCGTCGGCGTGCCGATCACGTCGTCGATGCGCACGCCGAGATAGACGAGGAGCGCGGCCGTAAGGAGCGCTCCAAGGAGCCAGTTTCGGTTCATTTTCTTAAGCGCGAAACGGTTCGCGGGCATCTGGTCCGCCGCGCCAGAACTCTTTGGCGTCCGCTCCTCTTTATAGGCCCGCCACAGCTCTTCGCCGTCCACGTGAATGAAGGGGCCGAGCTTTTTGAGGTACCCGTGCACATAGGGTGCGGCCGGGAGGCGCG
>CAYSDW010000003.1:7803-21248 GCA_964429925.1 uncultured Candidatus Saccharibacteria bacterium
AGCGTTCAGGCACGCCGCTTACTTCCGAGAGCCGGCTCATGCTCATGCCTTTCACATCCGCGTACTCCTTGAACAGTTCGTGAAATTGTTTCTGCTCCATATGCATTACTCCTATGCCGGTTCCTCGTTGTTGCCGACAAAAACCTCGCGCGGCTTGGCGCCGTCGCCGGGACCCACGATACCGCGCTCTTCCATGATATCCAAGAGACGCGCGGCACGCGCATAACCCAGCTTGAGCCGCCGCTGAAGGAGGGAGGCGCTGGCTTTTTGGGCCTCCCGGACGACGCGCACCGCCTCCTCGTACATGTCATCTTCTTCGTCTTCGCCCGAGGAGAAGTCCTCAAACAGGTTTGTTCCCGTGGCGGCGCCGGAGCTCCCGGGGACGCCGTTCCCGAACGATATCTCCTCGTCCGACGCAATGTCCTTATTGTGTTCGCGAATAAAATCGGCCACGGCATGGATCTCCTCTTCGCTGATGTAGGCGCCTTGGATGCGTTTCGGCTTCGAGAACTCGGAGGAAACGAACAGCATGTCGCCGCCGCCCAAGAGCTTCTCCGCGCCGGCGGTATCCAAAATGGTGCGGGAGTCCACCTGGCTCGCCACCTGGAGCGCGACGCGGGCGGTAATGTTCGCCTTGATGAGGCCGGTGATGACCTCGACCGACGGGCGTTGGGTCGACACGACAAGGTGGATGCCGGTCGCGCGCGCCATCTGGGCCAGGCGCACGACCGCGCCTTCCACGTCGCGGCCGTACGCGGCCATCAGGTCGGCAAGCTCGTCGACGACAATGACGATGTACGGGAGCTGATCTTTTTTTAGCCCCTGGTTGTAGCTTTTTACGTCGCGGGCTCCGGCATGCTGGAGGAGTTCGTAGCGCCGCTCCATCTCGCTGATCGCCCAACGAAAGACGGAGAGCGCCTTCTTGCCTTCGGTGACGACGGGGGCGATGAGATGGGGAATGTCGCGATAGATGGAGAGCTCGACGCGCTTCGGGTCGACCATCGCGAGTCTCAAGGTTTCGGGCGAGTTCTTGTACAAGAGGGAAACAATAAGGGAGTGGATCGCCACCGATTTGCCGCTGCCGGTCGCGCCCGCGATCAAAAGATGCGGCATCTTGGCGATATCGGCGAAGATCGGCTCGCCCGAAACGTCGCGGCCGAGCACGAAGGTGAGCGTCGAGGCGGCGGAGTGGAACTCGGGGTAGTTCATCAAACTCCCGAGCCGTACGACCGCCGGAGATTTATTGGGAACTTCGATGCCGACGAGCGAATGCCCTGGGATCGGCGCCTCGATGCGGATGGGATGCGCGGCAAGGGCGAGCGAGAGGTCCTGATTCAGGGCCGTGATGCGGGAGAGCTTCACGCCCTCGGCTGGCTTCAGGGTATAGCGGGTCACCTTGGGGCCGATGTTGATCTCACCCATCTCGACGGGAATGCCGAAGCTCTCGAGCGTGCGCTTGATGATGTTCGCATTCGCGCGCAGGTCGCCCGAGGTCGGCTTCTCGACCGATGACTTAAGGAGCGAAAGCGGCGGCGCAACGTAGTTCTTGAACTTTTGGGAAACGGGCTTTGCGCCGCGGGGCGCCTTTGGCGCCTCGTAGCTCGAGGCGTCCGGGTTTTTTTCTTTCGCTTTTTCTCTCTCGCTTGCGCTGTCACGCGCATGTTCGTCTTCCGCCAGGGCTGGCGGCGCCTCCGGCAGCTTCACCGTGACCTCCATTCCCTGCCGTTCCCCATCCTCCTCGTCTTCTTGGCGCGGCCAGCGGAACTTAAGCGGGACGTTCAGCATAACGACCGCCGAGGCGACGATGAGAGTGCCGAGGATCACGATCGAGGCCGCGTAGCCGAAGAGCGTCTCGATCGAACCGATCGCGGTTCCGGTCCAGCCGGCGCGTTCCGGCCCGATGACGTCGATAAGGCCGAGCCCCGTCGCTACGAAGAACGCGGCGCCTAAAAGAGTTACCCCGTAGAACCGCCGCTCTTCCGAAAAAAGAAAGATGCCCGCGAGCGCAAGCGAGGTCAGCGGCAAAAGATGGTAGCCGACGCCGAACAGGCGGTCGAAGATAAGATACAAAAGGGAACCGGCCGGTCCCGCGTTCCCGAAACTTGCGAGCACAAAGACCGTTGCAAGCCCCAAGAATGCGATCGCAAGGACGCTCTTTTTGATGTCGGGATGGAGGCGCGGTTCTCGCGGGCGCTCCGGCTCGCGGCGCTCGGTGCTGCGCCGCTCGTCCTTTTTACTCTTGGAGCGGTTTCGTTTCGCCATATTGAGGTCGCAGGGGAATTCTCTTCTATTGTACAGGAAAAGGAACGCCGCCGACCATGGGGCCGGCGGCGGGTAGTTACTGACCGGAGCGGGAAGCGGCGGTCGCCGCCCTGATGCGCTCCTCGAAGATGTCGAGCGTCTGCGCGGCGATCCGCTCCACCATCGTCTTCTCGTCGAGGTGCGTGGTGTCGACGAGGAAGATGTGGGGGTTCGCCGGGGAGAGTTGGCGATAGGCCTCCTTGTAGCGCTCGACGAGCGTCGCGACGGTCTTGGGATTCGATGTCTCGCCCGTCTTCTGCGAGAGGGCGATGCGGAGTTCGCGCTCCATCGCGACCTGGGGGTCGCAGACGAAGAAGTAGGCAAGGTCGATCATCGAGGTCCAGAAGGGCAGCGTGAAGAACGCCTGGATTATCGCGCGTTCCTCGGGGGAGAGCTTGCCCTTCTCCGTCCAGTACATCATCCAGGAGTAGGCGTCGAAGATGCAGCGGTCGAACACGATGACGTCGTACTGGTGGCCGAAGCTCGCGTCGATGAGCATCGTGAGGGCGTAGAGGCCCGTGCGCGCATTGTAGACGGGGGTCGTGCGCGGGATGTGCCGGATGACCTCGGCGCCTTCCTGCGGGATGAGCACGCGGAATCCCATGCGCCGGAAGAACTTGTCGAGCTCGATCACGGTGGTCGTCTTGCCGGCCGAGGGCGAGCCCGTGAGCTCCACCATGAACGGCCGGGGCATATAGGAGAGATCGTAGCGCTTGTCCGACTTCAGGAAGCGGAGAATGCGCTGCGCTTGCCGCTCGAAACGGTTTTCCATGTTCACCATCGGGTCCTCCTTTCTTGGAGTATCAGCCGTCGATGCCCAGGAATTTCAGATCGCGGAACAGCAGCTGATCAAGGTCGAAGTAGCGCTCGCGGATGTCCTTCGGCTTGTCGCAGAGGCCGATCACGCGAAGCTCCGACCAGGGACGGATGCCGCACGGGAATGGGACCGCGACGCCCGTGATGAGAATGGTGTTGATCGTGGCGCCGAGCTGCTTCGTGAGGAAGTTGCGATGGATGCCGTCCATGACCACCAGGTCGCCGCCGTGCTGTTCGACGAGGGGCGGGAGGTAGCAGGCGAGGGCGGGGAGGCCATCCTCATCCGCGCCGAACGCGAAGTAGGCGCCGAGGTCGTTGAGGCCGCTCGCGATCGCGAACTTCCCGAAGAGCCCAGGCACCTCCTCGAGCAGCATCTGGTAGTTCTCGCGGTAGGCGAATCGCTGGCCGATCTTCACGTGGTTCGGGTCGATGCGGCAGATCTGGAGCCGCGCGTTCCGGAACGGATGCTGGCCGCCCTGCGTCCTCATCTTCGAGACGAGAGCGAACAGCATCTCATGCGTGAGCGGGATGAGCGACTCGATCGAGCGGAGAAAGCGGAGCGGCACGATGCGCCGCACCGCCCGGAAATCCGGCAGGTGCAGTTCGCGGACGAAGTCCGATTCGCTCACATCCATTCGCTTCAGGAACTCGCGCTTTTCGATCTCCCACTCGGGCCGCGCCATACACGCTCCTTAGGGATGTTAAAGAATAAAAAAGCTAACCCGATTGTAGAGGAGCGCAGAGGGCCGGACAATCGAGGGTTATGCACATCTTGACCTTACGCATCGCACATTGCGAACGGAGCGCGTCGCAATTGCACATTCGACATGCTTTGGGTATGGTGAGCAGAATGGCGAAGTATCCTCTCTTGGGCCTCGATCTGGACGGCGTGATCCTCGACCACACCGAAATGAAGCGCGCGCTCGCGCGGAAGTACGGACTTTCCGTTTCGCGGCGCGAAACAAGCTCGGATATCTTCAACGGTCTCATTGCGGACGAGGCGAAGGGGCCGATCCAATACGCGCTCTATGATCATCCCCGCCATGCGCTCCGGGCGCCGCTTTTTCCGGGCGCACGCCACGGCCTTCTCGAGCTCAAACGGCGTCGCCAGCCATTCGTGCTCATTTCGCGGAGAAAAAACGGGCGGATGGCGCGGAAAGTTCTTATGGCGAAGGGCCTGTGGGGACCGTTCCTCGACGCGCGGAACACGTTCTTCGTGGAACGCAAGAAAGACAAGGACATCATGGCGAAGAAACTCGGCGTCCGGCTCTACATCGACGACCAGCCGAGCGTGCTTGCTGAACTCGTGAGCGTGCGGCGCCGCTTCCTCATGGATCCTTATAACGCATACCCCGACGGTGCGAGCTATCGCCGCATCGCCTCCTGGCGCGAGTTCCTCGATGCGCTGCGCTAATGCATAAAAAACTCATCATCTTTGACCTGGACGGGACGCTTACGGAAAGCAAGTCGGACATGGATGCGGAAATGTCCCGGCTCCTCTGCGCCTTGCTTGCCAAAAAGCCGGTCGCGGTGATCGGCGGCGGCAAGTATGAACTGTTCCAGCGGCAACTCCTGAAGAAACTGCGCTGTCCAGGAAGTCGCTTGAGGCGCCTGTACCTGTTTCCTACCACCTCGACTGCGTTCTACCGCTACGGAACGAGAGGATGGCGCAGGGTGTACGTTCATACGTTGAGCCGGGGCACGCGCCTGAGGATCTCCTCGGCTTTTCGAAAAGTTCTGCGGGAGCTCGATTACGTTTCCCCCGCCAAGCTCTACGGGAACGTCATTGAGGACCGCGGAACGCAGGTTACGTTCTCCGCTTTGGGGCAGGACATTGTCAGGGTTTTGGGCGAAAGGGGCGTGCGCCTCAAAAAGGAATGGAAGAGAAAAAACACCGCTCTCAAAATGAAGATCGCGCGGCGCGTACAACGCGAACTTCCCGATTTAGAAGTGAGAGCCGCCGGCTATACCTCCATTGATGTCACGCAGAAGGGGATCGACAAGGCGTACGGGATACGGCAAATACGCACGCACCTGAACGTGCCCGTGCGCGATATGCTTTTTGTCGGCGATGCGCTCGAGCCCGGGGGCAACGACTATGCCGCTCGCCGCACCGGCGTCCGGTGCATTCCGGTTTCCGGACCGAGAGCGACAAAAAAACTTATTCGTTCCCTGCTGCGTGATTGATCTTTACTACTTCTCGCCGCACCGGCCGGTTTTGAGAATTGTTTGACAAGCATAGGGTGCGCGCGTATGCTCGGGAAGAAAATCGACCTTATGCAAGAGAATTTCTTGACGGGCCTCGGCCATGCTGTGCCTCGGACGATGATAGTGGGAGAGATCACGCGTTACATGCGCGAAGATGCCGGATGCCATTACAAGATCACGATCGGCAGCGACTCGGAGCTTCTTCACGACAAGAGCGCGGATTTCGTGACCGCCATCGTCGTGCATCGGGTGGGCGGCGGCGGCCGCTACTTCTGGCGGCGCCTCGAGCGGGAGAACTTCCACACGCTTCGGGACCGCATCATTCAGGAAGTTCTCCTCTCCATTGAAGTGGCAAAAGAGCTTATCGAGGAGCTTCGCGCGGCAGACCAGGCGGCGGAGGCGCGCGGCGAGGCGCCGCTCGACTGGGACTTCGAGATCCACGCCGACGTGGGCGAAACCGGCGAGACAAAAGTGATGATCCAGGAGGTGGTAGGCATGATCCGCGCCAACAACTTCGAGGCGAAGACGAAGCCGTGGAGCTATGCGGCTTCGAAAGTCGCCGATCGCCATGTCTAAAGATACGCTCGTCATAGACATCGAGACCAAGAACTTCTTCACCGACGTCGGTCGGGATAATTTCGACGCCATCGATATTTCGGTGGTGGGCGTCTATTCGTATCTTCGGGACGCGTATCGCTGTTTCGGCGAGCACGAGCTCGGGGAACTTGCCGCATGGCTCGAGAGCGCCGGCCGCATCGTCGGCTTCAGCATCAACCGCTATGACATTCCCATCTTGAACCGCTACGTGCCGACGAACCTCTGGGGCGTCGAGCGCTTCGATATTTTGGACGAGATCGAGCGCGCGATGGGGGAGCGCATCAGTTTGAACCGTCTTGCAAAGACCAACCTCGGCGTTGGCAAGAACGGCCACGGCTCGCATGCCATCCTCCTGTACCAAGAGGGCAAGATCGAGGAGCTCAAGGCCTACTGCCTCCAGGACGTGAAAGTGACGAAGGGGCTCTACGATCTTCTCTGCACGCAAAAGTACCTGCTCGTTCCGAACCGCGCGTCCGGCGAACTCTTGCGCTTGGAATGCACGCCGTTTCAAAGATTACTGGTGTAATCTTTGCGATGTCGAGGATCTATTTGGATTACGCGGCGACGACACCCGTTGACCCCGCGGTTCTCTCCGCGATGCGGCCGTATTTCGGCGTTCATTTTGGAAACGCCGGTTCTGTTCATTCGTTCGGCCAGATAGCGTCTGCGGCGCTCGACCGGAGCCGCGAGCGGATCGCCGCAGTGCTCGGCGCGGAGTTTCGCGAAGTTATCTTCACCGGCTCGGCGACGGAGGCGAACAATCTGGTGTTGCGGGGCGCCGTGAAGCGGTTCCGCGAGCTTTTTCCGGAGCGCACGCCGGAACTTGTTGTTTCCTCGATCGAGCACGAATCGGTGCTCGAAACCTGCCGGGATCTCGAGCGGGACGGCGCAAGGGTGCGCTATGTTCCGGTAACGCGTGAGGGCGTCGTCGACATGCGCGCGCTCAAGGCCGCGCTCGGCCCCGGGACGGTCCTGGTTTCCGTAATGTATGCGAATAACGAGATCGGCACGGTCCAGCCGGTCGCGGAGATCGCAGAGCGTGTGCGCGCGATGCGCGGGGAGCGTGCGTATCCGCTCTTTCATACCGACGCGGTGCAGGCGTTCCAGTATCTTCCCTCCGACGCGCGCGCGTTGGGCGCGGACTTCATGACCATCTCGGCGCACAAGATCTACGGGCCGAAAGGCATCGGCGTTCTCTATGCGCGGCAGGTCTACGACTCCCGTCTTTCCCGCGCGGGCGGCGTTACGAAGATCAACGTGAAACGGGTGCCGCATGTGTCGCCGCAGATCACGGGCGGGGGACAGGAGTTCGGGCTTCGGTCGGGCACGGAGAACGTGCCGCTTGTCGTGGGCGCCGCCGAGGCGGTGGCCCGCGCCGTCGCCGGACGCGAGAGGGAGGCGGCGCGGGTGCGCGTTCTTCGCGACGGATTCTGGAAAAAGCTTCGGGCCGCGTGGCCGGGAGTCCGGCTGAACGGAGGCGTCGCGAGCCGCCTTCCGAACAACCTTAACGTCTGGTTTCCCGGACGCCGCGCCGAAGAACTTCTTATCCATCTCGACCGGCGGGGTATCGCGGTCTCCTCGGGCGCGGCGTGTTCCGCCCGCTCGCTCGAACCCTCCTACGTCATCCAGGCGCTGGGATTTTCGCGGGAACGGGCGCGGGAAAGCGTCAGGTTTACACTCGGGCGGCAGACGACTACAATGGAGCTCGACAAAACGGCAAAGGTCCTTAACGAGATAAAAAAAGCGAAGTAACAAATCCATGCAAAGGAACAAGGTAGTTCTTCTGGGCGCAGTGAGCGTGGTTGTTGCGGTCGCCGCGAGTTTTCTCTTTTCCGCAGGCGGAGCTCAAGCGAGTTTGTTCGAAAATTTCTTACAACGGCTCTGGCCCGGGTTGCCGGGCATTGAAGCTCCAGCGGCTCCCGGCGCCGCGGCGGAACCGTACCGTCCGGCGGCGGACTACGAGGAGCGGGTGGTCAAGGCGGTCGAAAACGCCTCGCCGGCGGTCGTCTCGATCGTCATCTCGAAAAACGTCCCCATCATCGAGCAGTGTCCTTTTGACCCTTTTGAGGACCTGCCCCCGGAGTTCCGCGAGTTCTTCGGCGGCGGCCGTGAATTTTCGAAACCGTGCCAGAAAGGGACGCGGCTTCAGGAGGTCGGCGGCGGAAGCGGTTTCATCGTTTCCGCGGACGGACTCAT
This sequence comes from uncultured Candidatus Saccharibacteria bacterium, assembly GCA_964429925.1. GTDB lineage: Bacteria > Patescibacteriota > Minisyncoccia > UBA6257 > CAYSDW01 > CAYSDW01. The sequence continues at coordinate 15,922 of CAYSDW010000003.1, forward strand.
CGTGACGAATAAGCACGTCGTCTTGGACACGAAAGCGGAGTACACCGTCTTTACGAACGACGGCAAGAAGTACGCCGCCAAGGTCCTGGCGCGGGACCCGGTGCTCGACATCGCGCTCATCAAGATCGATGCCGCGAACCTGTCCACCGTTCCCTTGGGCGACTCCGACTCCCTGCGGCTCGGCCAGACGGCCATCGCCATCGGCAACGCGCTTGGGGAGTTCCGGAATACCGTCTCGGTGGGCGTGGTCTCCGGCCTTTCGCGCACCATTACGGCGGGGGACGGCGGCTCGTTTTCCGAAACGATTCGCGGCGTGCTCCAGACGGACGCCGCCATCAATCCCGGCAACTCCGGCGGTCCGCTCCTGAACCTCAAGGGCGAAGTGATCGGCATCAATACTGCCGTCGTTTCGGGCGCTCAGAACATCGGCTTCGCGATCCCCGTGAATCAGGCGAAGCGCGCCATCGAGTCGGTGAAGCGCACCGGGAAGATAGCGGTACCGTACCTCGGCGTGCGCTATCTCCTTGTCACGGAAGAGCTCGCGGAGAAGGAAAAACTTCCCGTGAGCTACGGCGCGCTGCTTCGCGGCGGCGATGATGGTCCGGCGATCGTGAAGGATTCTCCGGCGGCACGGGACGGACTTTTGGCCGAAGACATCGTCATTAAAGTGAACGATCAACGCGTGGACCGCGACCACGATCTTGCGCTGCTCATCCAGCGCTACAACGTGGACGATGTCGTCACGCTTACGGTGCTCCGTGACGGAAAGGAGCTTGCATATCACATACGGCTCGAGGAGCTGAGCGGTCTTTAGGCCCCGTCATTATCCGATGCGTCTTGAAAAACGGGATTCTTTTGGTATAATATAAAAAAATTCATATGCGGTCCTTCAACCGTTTCACGGTCAAAGCGCAGGAGGCGCTCCAGAACGCGCAGGATATGGCGGCGCGCGAGAACCACGGCGAACTCAAGGCGCTTCATCTTTTGGCAGCTCTTCTCGGCGACTCCCAGTCGCTGGTCCAGCCGCTTCTTCTCCGCTCCGGCGTGAATCTCGACGAACTGGACCGCGCCGTTGAAGAAGAGATCAAAAAGATCCCGAAGATATTTTCAAGCAATACCCAGGTCGGCCAGTTGTACCTTGCCCAGGAAATGCTCGCGGCGCTCGATAAGGCAGGCAAGATCGCGGCCCAGCAGAAAGACGAGTTCATCTCGTGCGAACATTTATTGCTCGGCCTTCTCGAGGTGCCGGGCACGGCACAGACGCTTCTCGAGCGCTTCGGTTTCCGCCGCGAGGCGGCGCTTCGCGTTCTGGCCCAACTGCGCGGCTCGACTCGCGTGACCGACGAAACGCCGGAGAGCAAGTTCCAGGTGCTCGAAAAATACGCCATCAATCTCACGAAGATGGCCCGCGAAGGGAAATTGGACCCGGTCATCGGCCGGGACGAAGAGCTGCGCCGCCTCATCCAGGTGCTCTCGCGCCGCACCAAGAACAACCCGGTCCTGATCGGGGAACCGGGCGTCGGTAAGACCGCCATCGTGGAGGGCTTAGCCCAGCGCATCATACACGGCGACGTGCCGGAGTCTCTCAAGGACAAAGAGATCATCATGCTCGACCTCGGGTCGCTTATCGCAGGCACCAAATTCCGGGGCGAGTTCGAGGACCGCTTCAAGGCGTTCGTGAAGGAGATCCAGAACGCGGCCGGCCGTCTCATCTTGTTCATCGACGAGATCCACATCATCGTGGGCGCCGGCGCCGCGGAGGGCGCGGTGGACGCCTCGAATCTTTTGAAGCCCCCGCTCGCGCGCGGCGAACTCCACGCCATCGGCGCGACGACCATCCGCGAGTACCAGCGCCACATCGAGAAGGACCCGGCGCTCGAGCGCCGCTTCCAGCCGGTCATGGTGGACGAGCCCTCGGTCGAGGACTCGATCACGATGCTTCGCGGCCTCAAAGAGAAGTACGAGATCCATCACGGCATTCGCATTTCGGACGAAGCAATCACGGCGGCCGCCCAGCTCTCGGCGCGCTACATCACCGACCGCTTCTTGCCGGATAAGGCGATCGACCTCGTGGACGAGGCCGCAGCCATCCGCCGGCTCGAGACCGACAGCGTGCCCAAGGAGATCGAGCGGCTCCGCCGCGAGATCACGAACCGGGAAGTGGAAAAGCAGGCGCTCTTAAAGGAGCGCACCAAGGCCGCGGAGACGCGCCTCAAGGAGATCGAGAAGGAATTGAAGGCGCAGAAGGAGCGGAACGACGAGCTCTCCGGCAAGTGGCGCGGCGAGAAGATGACCTTCGAGACGCTCCATAACCTCCAGAGCCGCATCGAGACGCTCCGCCGCGAGGCCGAAACCGCCGAACGGGCTGCCGATCTCGAACGCGTGGCGCAGATCCTGTACGGCGAACTGCCGGCAGCCGAGCGCGAGCACAAGGCCTTCGAGAAAAAGTACTTCACCAAGGCGGGCACCAAAGCCGGCCGGGATGCGTTCCTGAAGGAGTCGGTGGACGAAGAGGACATTGCTGCGGTGGTGTCGCAGTGGACCGGCATTCCGGTCTCGAAGATGCTGGAGTCCGAGACCGAGAAGCTGGCGCATATCGAGGACGAGCTCCGGAAACGCGTGATCGGCCAGAAAGAGGGGCTCGAAGCGGTGGCGAACGCATTGCGCCGCGCGCGCGCGGGACTCTCCGACGAACACCGGCCGCTCGCGTCGTTCATGTTCCTGGGACCCACCGGCGTGGGCAAGACCGAGCTCGCGAGAACGCTCGCCCAGTTCATGTTCAACGACGAGAAGGCGTTGATCCGCATCGACATGTCCGAATACATGGAACGGCATGCTGTGGCGCGCCTCATCGGTTCGCCGCCCGGCTACGTGGGCTACGAGGAGGGCGGCCAGCTCACCGAGACCATCCGCCATCGGCCCTACAGCCTCATCCTCTTCGATGAGATCGAGAAGGCGCACCCCGAGGCGTTCAATCTTTTGCTTCAAGTGCTCGATGACGGCCGGCTCACCGACGGCAAGGGCAAAACGGTGAACTTCAAGAATTCGATCATCATCATGACCTCGAACGTGGGAAGCGAGATCTCCCGCGAGTATTCGAATCTCGGCTTCTCGGGCGCGAACGAAGGGGCGCGCGTGGAAGAGCAGGCGATCGAAGAATATAAAGAGAAGATCGGCGAAGCGCTTCGCGACACCTTCCGGCCGGAGTTCCTGAACCGCATCGACGAGACCATCATCTTCAACCCGCTCACGCCGAAGGACATCGAGGCGATCGTCGACATCCAGCTCGAAGAGCTCAAGGAGCGTCTCGCCGATAAGAACATCAAGCTCGCGGTGGAGCCCCCGGCCCGGAAGTATCTCGCCGAGCACGGCTTCAGTCCCGAGTTCGGCGCCCGGCCCATTAAGCGGCTCATCCAGAAGGTCATCCTGGACAAGCTTGCCGACCGCATCATTCGCGGCCAATTCAAGCATGGGGGAAAAGTTAAGGTTAATTTTAAGGAAGGCGCACTGGTCTTTAGCGCTTAAGGGTTTTGCCTTCGGCGCGGGCTGGCTCTGGCTGCCGGGCTGGCTTTTTGCGTTGCTCGCGCTTTTTTTGTACTTCAAACCGTTCTTCCAGCCGGGGAAATTACTGCGCTCCTTTCTCGTGCTTCTCGGTCTCTCGCTAGGTTTCTCGGCTCTCACGCCTGCGCTCCTGCCGTTCTTTTCCGGCATCGGTGAGCTCTTCGCCGTTCTCCTTGCGGGGCTCTTTTTCCTTCTTGTGGGCATCAAAGACCTGGCGTTCGTTCATCGCGCCGGTCGCTACCTGCTTCTCTATACCGGGCTTTTTTTGGGCGTCTTCATGCTCTCGTTCTGGTACGCCGCTCCGCGCGACCTTCCGCGGCTGTTCCTTGTCGCCACGCTCTTTCTCACGGCTTCGACTCTCCTCTTCCGGGAGTTCTTGGGCGTGATGCGGGACAACCTTTTTCTAGGGAGTCCCGGCACGGAAGAGGCGGCTTCGGTGTGGGACGAGTGGAAACTGCGCCGCGTGCTCGTCTGGGCGCTCGCGTTCCTTGCCTTCCAGCTCTTCTGGGTCGTCAATCTCCTGCCGATCGGATTTCTGATGCAGGCATCACTGCTTCTGCTCTTCGTGGTTCTGGGAAGCGACGCGCTCCGCGCGCACGTGAAAGGCGCTCTTACGCCTTTCTACGTGCTCCGTATGGCCACCGTGCTCATTTTCGTCACGCTCGGCATCTTCGCGGCCTCAAGCTGGGAGCTCTAAAGTTTGAGCGAGCGGAGGTACTTTTTTATCTCCTCCCGGTACTCCGGATGGTTCAAGCCGAGATAGATCTGCGCTTTGGCGAGGCCGAGCTTCGTGCCGCAGTCGAACCGCAGGCCGGGAAAGAGCCACCCGTACACCGTGCCGCCTTCCTCGAGGTAGAGCTTCAGGGCGTCCGTGATGCCGATCTCGACGCCGGCTTTCGGCGGGTAGAGCGTCTTAATGAGCTCGAAGACGCGCGGCGTGATGATGTAGCGGCCGATGGCCGTGAGGTTCGAGGGCGCTTTGGCGGGCGTCGGTTTTTCCACGATGTCCGCGATCTCATACAGGCCGCGGTGCTTCTTTGAAAGGGTTGCCTTCACGACGCCATACTTCGAAACGTCCTTCATCGGCACGCGCTCAAGGAGCAGGATCGGCTCCTGTACTTTGTTGAAAAAAGATATGAGGGCCTTAAGCGGCGGGGTAGAGTGGATCAACAGGTCGTCCGAGAAGGCGATGGCCACCGGCTCGCGCTCCAGGAACTTCTGCGCCTGGTAGATGGCGTCCGCGTTCCCGATGGGGTTCTCCTGCTCCGTGAACAAGTAAGAAAGCGGCAGGTCGGCGTGGGGGAGGTATTCCTCAACCATCCGGCGGTTCTTGCCGGTGATGAAGATCGCCTCGCGGATGCCGGCTCGCCCGGCCTCCTCGAGCGTGTAGTGCACCATCGGCCGGTCGAGAACGCCTATCATCGCCTTCGGCACGTGCAGCGTGAGCGGAAAGAGGCGTTTGCCGCTCCCCCCCACCGGCAAAATCACCTTTGTGACATTCTTTCGCATGAACATCTCTACTTTACCACTGCGTCGGCATGTTTTATACAGCGTGATATCAGAAGCGTGCTTTCCGGCAACCTTTACATTATATCCGCCATGGCGTATAAACATGCAAAATTATGGCAAAGGCATCTGTTATTGCGCGATCGAAGAAGAAGCCGAAGTTCTCCTCCCGCAAGGTGCGGCGATGCTTTCGCTGCGGCCGGAAGAGAGGGTTTATGCGGTCCTTTGATCTCTGCCGGATCTGTTTTCGCGAACTGGCC
>CAYSDW010000003.1:21258-21975 GCA_964429925.1 uncultured Candidatus Saccharibacteria bacterium
CCGTGAGCATCGGGGTGGCGGCATCAGCGCCTTACTTCCTACATCAGATCGCCGAGGCGTATTTCAAAGATAAAACCAAAAGGACGCTTGCGGACCGCTCCCGAAAGTTGAGGGAACTGGAACAACGCAAACTCATCTCGTTCGAAGAAGGGCGGGGCGGCACCGTACGGGTTGAATTCACCCGCAAAGGCAAAATGTTGGTGCGCCAGTACGAGTTGGACGATCTGAAACTTCAAGTTCCGAAACAATGGGATAAAAAGTGGCGACTCGTGATCTACGATATCCCTCACGGTCACAAAACGGCCCGCGATGCCTTTCGGAATAAAATAAAACAGATGGGCCTCTATCCGCTTCAGAAAAGCGTTTGGGTTTCGCCGTTCGAGTGTCGAGATGAGTTGGAGTTTCTATGCGACGTTTTCAGTATTAGTTTCGACTCGTATTTCTGTTACGTTGTTGCGCAAACCCTGCCACATGAACAGCGCATTAAAAATTTCTTTGGGCTTGCGTGAAAGCGGGTGTTTGCTGAATCAGCTTTTACACAAGTCATAAGAGGGTATGACGCGAGTGCAACCTTACAGTTATATCCGCCATGGCGGATATAACTGTAAGGTTGCAGCTGAAAGCTGAAGGTACTGTGACGTTTTAGGGCGTAATCGAGTATTCTTGCGGGTCGTCAAAGCCGATGCCGCCTTCCGTCCCGCAGGGGTTGCCGTAGAA
>CAYSDW010000003.1:21985-22292 GCA_964429925.1 uncultured Candidatus Saccharibacteria bacterium
TTGTCTTAAATTTTTACAATTATACCCGCCATGGCGGGTATAATGTCAACACTTTATTTTACTGCTCTCGATGTTAGGGAATGCTCACGGCGTATTCTTGCGGGTCGTCAGCGATGTTGCCATCCGGCAGGCAGGGGTTGCCGTAGATTATGGCGAACTTGAGCGTTGAGGTGCCGGTCATGTCTGCCGCGGAGACGCCGCTCACCGAAGAGAAGTTCCGCTGGTACTGGCGGCCGAACTCATACTCGCTGAGCGGCGTTATCGAGCCGTTGCAGTTGTCGCCGAGGCGTATGGTGGTGCCGGGATC
>CAYSDW010000004.1:0-1766 GCA_964429925.1 uncultured Candidatus Saccharibacteria bacterium
CGCGCTATCAGTTCCGTTCAAAAAAGGTTCGCGCATTTTCAAACAAAGGGCACCAGAATCAAACTTTCAGGAATTTTGCCGACCAATTCGACCGCGTTACTTCAAGATCGAACTTCATGCGGATCTTTTCTAAAGCATACATTCCCGTTTCACTTGTTGTTGTGTTGGCTTTGAGTTTGTTGCTGCGGATGCAAACTTTCAGGGACTTTCCTTTTTATAATATGGCCGACTACAACCGTGACTACATGGTGACCCATTACATGGTTGCTGACGGTGAGTATCCTCATGCCGGGCCAGGGAACCCATTTGCAAAACGCGCAACGAGCCCGGCCTACTATTATCTGATGGCCGCTCCGCTTCTTATCAAAGACAACATTGTGACTCTCGGAATTTTCAACGTTATCTTGCAGCTCCTGACCCTTGTGCTTGTTTTTATGTTTGCAAAACGCATGTTCGGGGCGGAGGTTGCTTTGATCGCCACGGTCATTTTCGGGTTTGCGGAACACATTCTGAACCAGTCAGCTTTCCCGTGGCAGCCGCATACTATGCAGCCATTCCTCGTGTTGAGCTATCTGCTGCTTGTCTTTGCTTATCAAAAGAAAAGTTTTGCTTATCTGCTTTCAAGTATTCCGTTTTTTTCTTGTCCCTTGCGCTGCACAATTCGGTGCTGGCGTTGGTGCCGCCCTACCTGCTCGTCGCTTTTTTTATTTTAAGAAGCATTGGCGGTACGGTTCGACGTTACGTAATAACTGCAGCGGCATGTTTTGGTTCTCTCGTCGCCATTTCCGCGCCATCCGTTCTTTATTCCACCAGCAAAGTCCTCTACGAGGTCAGATTTCAATGGGACCTTTTTGATCCCTTTTCTGCCCTGGCAAACTTTTCGTCCCGAACCGCGATGTTTTTCCGGATTTTCTTTGGCGAAGCAAATGCGTCGCCATCCCAGATTCTTGTTGGCTCTGTCCTGCTTATCGCGGCTGCCGTTTACTTTTTTTATTCAAAGCAAAATGTACTGCAAAAGAAATTTATGCTTGTAATGGCGCTTTGCGTTGTTTGGCTCTTGATTGCGGCCGCGTTTATTCCGCTGCCTCCGGGGGAACCGCCTCCTCTTCGCTACTTCACGCCGATACTCGGCCTTTTCGCTATTTTTGTCGCAGAAATCGTCGGCTCGCTGCGCGGTAAGCTGCTGTATCCCATGAAAGTGTTGCTCGTTGTTTTGGTGGTCTATTTATCCTCGCCCAATCTTCCAGCCCTTGCGCAAAAATCTGCCAAAGCATTTGTTGCGGACGGACCGCGCTATTTTTATGTTCCCTATCAGCCGCCGCCCTTTACTGCTGCGCTTGGAAACGAAATTGTAAAAATTAAAGAGTCAGAGGAAAAAGATAATTATAATTTCTTTGGCTTCCGACTATGCGGAGTCGGCGGAGATTCAAAATATAATTGTTGGCCCGAAAATGGCAGGCATCACATCGAGGAGATGTTTCTTGTTCCTCTAGAGATAGAGCTAGAAACAAAATTGGCAAAAATAGATGAGGCGACCTATCGCGGCTATAGTTCGCTTGCCGATGAGCAATATATTTTTGTGATGTGCCCGGATAGGGCCAATACGGCTCCTTGCCTTAACGCTTTCTTGCAAAGTTCGCCGGAATATAAAGTTCTTAAAACATTTGTGGCCGAGCCGTACCAGGCATATTTGGCCAAGAGGCGCCCGTCTTAATTAGGAGCCGTACGACGTGCTCTGGTCCATCCGCTTCGCCAAGGCACAATAG
>CAYSDW010000004.1:1776-13064 GCA_964429925.1 uncultured Candidatus Saccharibacteria bacterium
AGCTGCCTTTTAAGCAGTTGGTTCCAGGTTCGAATCCTGGTGGGCGCACCGGTTGCCTTTTGAGCTCTTCTTTCTTATGATGGATTCCATCGTATGTCCCGGAGGAAGAATACCCTTGTCTTTGTCGGGATCCTGATCCTCGTCGCCGCTTCGGCGTTTTTTGTGTATCCCAGTGGCTGGGGCGCTTCGCTTCGTCCGTGGCGGCTCGGTCTCGACCTGGTCGGCGGAGCGCATCTGGTCTACGAGATCGACCTTTCGAAGGTCGAGGCGGCTGATGCCGATTCCGTTCTCTCGGGCCTGCGCGACGTTCTCGAGCGGCGCGTGAACCTCTTCGGCGTCTCCGAGCCGCAGGTTTTTCTTGCACAAGAGGGCGACTCGCAGCGTCTTATTGTCGAGCTCGCGGGCATCAAGGACGTTGCCCAGGCGGTAGAGCAGATTGGCCGCACCGCGCGTCTCGAGTTCCGGACAGTCTTGGGAGAAGGGGAGAAGGCAACGCTCGAGGAGTCGGGCCTCACCGGCCAATATCTCGTGAAGGCGCAGGTAGTATTCAACCAGACCACGGGCAAGCCGGAGATCTCTCTGCAGTTCAACTCCGAGGGCGCAACGCTCTTCGAGCGGATCACGGGCGAGAACGTCGGCAAACCCTTGGCGATCCTTATTGACGGCGAATTGCGCTCCGCCCCGACCGTCCAGCAGCAGATCTCCGGAGGCCAAGCCGTCATTTCCGGCATCGGAGACCTTACGGAAGCGCAGAATCTCACCAATCTCTTGAACGCGGGCGCGCTTCCGGCGCCGGTGACGCTTCTTAGCCAGCAGACGGTCTCCGCCACTCTGGGCAGCGCTTCCCTTGTGCGCGCTCTTTTCGCCGGTCTCATCGGCACGCTGCTTGTCGCGGCGTTCATGCTGCTCTACTACCGCCATCTCGGCCTTTTTGCCGCCCTCGCGCTTCTTTTTTACGTGGTTTTGACCCTCGCGGTCTTTAAGACGATCCCTATCACCATGACGCTTGCCGGCATCGCCGGTTTCATTCTTTCCATAGGCATGGCGGTCGACGCGAACGTTCTCATCTTCGAACGCACCAAAGAGGAGCTCAAGAAGGGCCTCACGCGCGCCTCGGCCATGAGCGAGGGGTTCCGGCGCGCCTGGCCCTCCATCCGCGACTCGAACATCTCGACCATCATCACTGCGGTCATTCTCTACTACACCACGTCGAGCTTCGTGCGCGGGTTCGCCCTCACGCTCCTTTTGGGCGTCCTCGTGAGCATGTTTTCTGCGATCACGGTCACCCGCACCATGCTTAAGATCTTCGTAAAACATGATTAACATCATCGGCAAGAAATGGCTGTTCCTCGGCTTCTCGGGCGCGCTCGTCCTCGCGAGTATGGTTACGATAGCCGCCTACGGATTTCGCGAGGGGATCGATTTCCGTGGGGGCACGCTGTGGCAGGTTGTGTCTCCGGACGCCGCCTTGACCGAAGCAGCGCTCCGCGAGTTTCTGGCGGAGCGGGGGATCGAAGACGCGGTGATCACGCGCGAGAACCAGAGCGGCTCGTTCCTCATGCGCATGCGGGCGATCGCGGAGGAAGAACATCAGGCGGACCTCGCCGCCCTCACGCTGAAGTTCGGAGGCGCCGAGGAGCTCGGCTTCCAGTCCATCGGGCCGTCGATCGGCGCGGAACTCAGGAGGAGGGCGTTCTGGGGCATCGGTTTCGTGCTCGTCGGCATCTCGCTTTTTATCGCTTTTGCGTTCCGGAAGGTGTCGCGCCCGATCCGTTCATGGAAATACGGCGTCGTGACCCTCGTCACGCTCTCCCATGACGTTGTGATCCCGGCAGGCCTCTTCGCATACCTCGGCCGCTTCTACGGCGTCGAGGCCGATACCAACTTCATCGTGGCGCTTCTCGTCGTCATGGGTTTCTCGGTGCATGACACGATCGTCGTCTTCGACCGCATCCGGGAGAACCTTCTCATGGGCCGCCAAGGGGCCGGTTTGGCCGAGGTGGTGAACAAAAGCATCAACGAGACGCTGGCGCGGTCCATCAACACCTCTCTCACGCTCGTTCTGGTGCTTGTGGCCCTGCTTCTTTTCGGTCCCGCGACGCTTACGTATTTTGTCCTCGCCATCCTGGTAGGCGTGACTTTGGGCACGTATTCCTCGATCTTCGTGGCGAGCCCCCTCTTGGTTATCTGGCACGCTCTCTCGGCCGGACGCGCTGGCGGGAGAAGCAATTGACGCTCCGGGGTAAAAGTGGTAAAGTCATGCCGATGGAAAACACCGAAAAGCTCATCGCGACCTTGCTCTCCGGGCTAGCACCTCGCCAAAAGGAGGTGCTCGGAAAGCGCTTTGGCTTGCATCGCAAGGACTTTAAGACCCTGGCCGAGCTTGGCGCAGAGTACGGCATCACCCGCGAGCGGGTGCGGCAGATCGAAGCGGCGGGCCTCGCCGCGCTTCGCGACAAGGTGCGAAGAGGCGCGGGACGCGAATTTTACGCCTATCTTGTGAACCACCTGGGGAACGTCGGCGGCGTGCGCCGGGCCGATTTTTTCACGAACGATCTGCGCCAGGCGCTCGGATGCAACCTCGGCGAGGAGCAGCTTCATTTTCTGCTCGAGGCGCACGGCGCCCTTCACTATCATCCGGAGGATGAGAGCTACTTTGCGTTCTGGTACGCCGACCCCGGAGCAGGGAAGGCCGCGGCGAATTTTATTGAAAAGTTCAAGAAGTACATCGGGAGCCGCAAGGAAGATCTTCTCACGCACAAGAAATTCGACGAGCTCTTTGCGCAGGCCGTGAAGCCCCATGCGCTCAAGGACTTCGTGGGCCTGAACTACCTCACCGTTTCAAAGCAGTTCGGCACGAACATCTACGGCGATTTCGGGCTTGCCGAATGGCCGGAGATAAGCCCGAAGACGATGCGCGACCGGGCGTACCTGGTCTTGAAGAAACACACAAAGCCGCTCCACTTCCGCGAGATCGCGCGGCTTATCAACGAGATCCGGTTCGACCACAAAGTAGCGCATCCCTCGACCGTGCATAACGAACTCATCAAGGACGGCCGCTTCGTGCTCGTCGGCCGCGGCATCTACGGCCTCAAGGAGCTCGGGTTCGTACCCGGTACCGCCAAGGACGTCATCAAACGCGTGCTTAAAGCGAAGGGCCCGTGCTCCGCTGAAGAGGTGCTTTCGGCGGTCCTCAAGGAACGGTTCTTCAAGCCGAACACCGTGCTCTTGAACCTCCAGAACAAGAAGATCTTCGGACGGACGTCCGACGGCGGTTACGTCATCCGGGAGGCGTAAGGGTTCGCGCTATCCTCGGGTTTTGATTGAGGGTAGTATTGTAGTGGTGAATGCGGTCCTGATCCCTATGCCCTTTGCACCCACGCTGTCGCTTACGGAAATTCTTCAAAGCATCGCGCAAACCTTTCTCGCCGTGTGGTGGGTGGTCATTCCGCTCGCTCTCTTTTTCATATTCCGCGACCTGTGGCTGTTCTACATCCGGACCCGGTACGTGAAGTCCATTTCCTGGACGCTTCTCGAGCTCAAGATCCCCAAGAACGTGCTCACCACGCCCAAAGCGATGGAGCAGATATTCGCCGCCGCGCACGGCACCTATTCCTACGGCATCAAGTTCTTGGAGAAGTGGTGGGACGGGAAGGTGGAGGACTGGATGTCGTTCGAGCTCGTGGGCTATGCCGGCGGCGTGTACTTCTACGTTCGGCTGCCCTCGAAATACCGCAACCTTCTCGAAGCCGCTGTGTACGCCCAATACCCCGACGCGGAGATCCACGAGCCGCAGAACGACTATCTGGACCTTTTGCCGGCAACGCTCCCAAACCAGGTGTACGACCTCTTCGGCTTCGACCTTATCCTCGCGCGCGAGGATGCCTACCCCGTCCGCACGTATCCGTACTTCGAGGCGATGGTCGAGGAGCAGCGCTTGGACCCCGTTGCCGCCATTACCGAAGTGATGTCAAAGCTCAAAGAGGGGGAGGTGATCTTGATCCAGTTCCTTATCCGTCCCACGGGCGACGCATGGAAGAAGAAGGCCGAGGAGCTCGTCGCGAAGCTCATCGGCAAGAAATCGTCCAAGCAACCGGGCTTGTTCATGTACATCGCGGTTTTTCTTCGCAACCTTATCTTTGCGGCGTTCACCTATCCGCTATGGCCGGACGAGGCGGCAAAAAGCGACGGGCCGCCGAATATGCTGTCGTCCCTCACCGAAAGCCAAAAGGACGTCGTGAAGTCGATCGAACAGAAGATCGCGAAGATCGGATTCGAGACGAACATCCGTTTCGTCTACGTCGATCGGCGCGACAGCTTCACGCGCGCGAACGTCTCGGCGGTGAACGGCGCGTTCCGCCAATTCAACACCCAGAACCTGAACAGTTTCCGCCCCAACATGGCTACATTCCCGAGGGTCAACCAGCCGTTCAAGGGTCGGCGCGAGCTCTCGCGCAAGACAATGCTGTTCTTCAGGTACCGCACGCTTACGATGAACCCAAAGGTTTCCGTTCTGAACATCGAAGAGCTCGCAACCATTTATCATCCGCCGATCGTAGCGGTGGGCGCACCGATGCTTCGTCGCCTTGAATCGCGAAAAGGGGAGCCGCCGCCGGCCCTGCCCACGGAGTAACATAATTTCACTATGGAGCAGCTCTACAACAAAGAGATCAATATCTTCGGCGAAACCAACTTCCGCAACCAGCAGACGCGGTTTGGCATCAAGACCGACGATCGCAGGCGCCACATGTACGTTATCGGCAAGACCGGTTCCGGGAAGAGCAACCTCCTCGAGACCATGGCGATCAACGACATTCGCGCCGGTCACGGCCTTGCGGTCATCGACCCGCACGGCGAATTCGCGGAACGAATGCTCGATTTTGTGCCCGAAGAGCGCATCGACGACGTGATCTACTTCGCGCCGTTCGACTTCGATCATCCGATCGCGTTCAACCCGCTCGAGCAGATCGGCACCGAGTTCCGTCATCTCGTCGCGTCCGGCATGATGGGCGTCTTTAAGAAGATATGGCCCGACGTCTGGTCGGCGCGCATGGAGTACATTTTGAACAACACCATCCTGGCGCTCCTCGAGTATCCCGATTCGACGCTTCTCGGCATCATGCGCATGTTCGCCGAACCCGGATATCGCGCCAAGATCGTGGAAAATCTCACCGATCCGGTCGTCAAGGCGTTCTGGACGAACGAGTTCGCCCGCTATACCCAGCGTTTGGAGACCGAGGCGGTAGCCGCGATCCAGAACAAGGTCGGGCAGTTCGTCTCAAATCCCTTGATCAGGAACATTCTTGGCCAGCCGCGCTCGGCCATCAACATGCGGAAGATCATGGACGAGCGGAAGATACTTATCGTGAATCTTTCGAAAGGGAAGATAGGCGAGGATAACGCGCGGCTCCTGGGCGCGATGATCATCGCGCGGCTTCAGCTCGCGGCCATGTCGCGCGTGGACGTGCCGGAGAGCGAACGCAAGGACTTCTTCGCTTACGTGGACGAGTTTCAGAACTTTGCCACCGATTCCTTCGCCAACATTCTTTCCGAGGCGCGCAAGTACCATCTTTGTCTGATCCTCGCGAATCAATACATTCGCCAGCTCATTGACGGAGACAATACGAGGGTGCGGGATGCCGTCTTCGGCAACGTCGGCACGATGGCGGCGTTTCGCGTGGGCGCGGAGGATGCGGAATTCCTCGAAAAGGAGTTCGAACCGGAGTTCATGCTGAACGATCTGGTGAATCTGCCCAAATACAACATCTACATCAAGCTTATGATCGACGGCGTCGCCTCTCACCCGTTCTCGGCGCAGACCTTGTCGCCCCTGCCGACGCCCGAGGCGACGCATCGCGAGGTGCTCAGCGAGAACACGCGTACGCGCTACGGCACGCCGCGGCGCACGGTGGAGGAGCGCATCGCCAAGGAATGGATGGAGGAGTCGCCGTCGGTCCAGCGGATCATGCATCGCGGCGAGCAGTCGCTTTCGCATGCCCTTCGGGCTCCGGGGGTCGTGAAAGACGTCCGCAGCAGTGGTGGCCTCCCTGCCCGCCCGGCAGGCGGGCCTGCCCGCCCAGCCGGGCCTCCTCCCGGGCAGAGAGACGGCAGGCAGGGTAATGCACCGTACGGTACAGGACAGGGCTTCGGCCGCCCGGGAGACCGCTCGCTTCGCCGCGAAGGTTCGGTCGGCGACCTGCGCAAAGCGATCGGAAACGTTCTTCAGAAGCAACAGGCGGAGCAGGAAAAGAAGCCGCCCGCAAACGACAGCATAAGTTCTGGCGCGAGTTCAGGCCCCGCCCAGAAATGACGAAATTTTCCATCCTCACCCTATTTCCGGGGATCGTTGGGGCCTATTCCGGGGAGTCGATTTTAAAGCGCGCCCAGGCAAAGGGTCTTCTCGAAGTGCGAGCCGTAAATCCGCGCGATTTCACGCACGATCGGCATCATAAAGCGGATGACCGTTCGTACGGCGGCGGTCCCGGAATGGTGCTTAAGGCGGAACCCTTGGCGCGCGCCGTGCATCACGCAGCGCGCCGCATGAAGAATCCGCTCGTCATCCTGCTCTCGCCCGCAGGCAGACCGTTCGACGCCGCTCTGGCTCGACGGTTGGCAGAGAGAGAGCACAACCTTATATTCGTCGCCGGTCATTATGAGGGGATCGATGAGCGGCTGAAGAGAATATTAAAGAGCGAACGGTTGCGCCTCCGCGAGGTTTCCGTCGGGCCGTTCGTGGTCACGGGAGGCGAACTGCCAGCCCTCACGATGGTGGATGCGATCGCGCGGCATATTCCCGGCGTCTTAGGCAAGGAAAAATCCCGCGAGGAGCTGCGCCACGGCGTCGGCGTGCCCGTCTACACCCGTCCCGAAACGATAATCTGGAAGCGCAGAAGGTATCGCGTTCCTGGCGTGCTCATGGGCGGCAACCATGCGCGTATTGAAGCGTGGCGCCGTAACGCCTTGACGCGGAGGCGTTAAATACGGAATACTTCCCCCTGTATGCAAGAAAGCCAGACATCAAAAGCAGAGTTCGAGAGCGTTAGCGCAAGCGCAGAGGGGGACGAGGGCGAAAACGACAATCCGTCAGTTGACGGAGCGGCCGCCGAGGCCGCTCTCGATTCCTCCATTGATCAAGGGCTCCTTCGCGAGATGATCGTCGCGGGGCTTTGCTACGGCCGGAGCAAGGCCAAGACGCATCCCCGGATGAGGTCCCGCGTCTTCGCTACTCGGAACGGCATAGAACTCATCGACGTTGCGCAGACCTGGCAGGCGCTGGAGCAAGCGTTCGAGGCGATAAAGAAAACGGTTGCCGACGGCCAGCAAATTCTTCTGGTCGGGACTCAGCCGTCCGCGCACGAAAGCGTGCTGGCGCTGGCGGAAAAATTCGGCTTTCCCTACGTAGTGAACCGGTGGCTCGGCGGCACGCTCACCAACTTCAAGACGATCTCCCGCCGCATCGAGTACTTTAAGAAACTGAAGGCCGATCGCGCGGCGGGTCTTCTTGAAAAATACACGAAGAAAGAGCGTCTTGGCATTGACCGGCAGATCCAAAAAATGGACGAAGTGTTCCACGGCATCGAGCAGATGGGAAAGCTTCCCGGTCTTATGCTCGCGGTGAACGCCAACCTGCATGCGATAGCGATCCACGAGGCGCATCTCGTCGGCGTCCCTGTCCTCGCCGTTATGAGTTCCGACTCGGACCCCGACGCGGTGGCGCATCCGGTGCCGGCAAACGACAACAGCGCATCAAGCATCGCTTGGCTCTTTGCCAAGTTCGAAGCGGCAGTTGAAGAGGGCAAAAAGGAGGCCGCGGAACGCGCAAGTGCGAACGTGGCAAAAACCGCGGTCGTCGATACGAAAGCGCAAGCGAGCACCCAGCAAGCGGCATAAGACCGCTCATCTATGGTGAACGCAGAAACGATCCAGAAACTTCGCGAGATCACGGGTGCCGGCGTCATGGACTGCAAGAAGGCGCTCGACGACTCGCAGGGGGACTTTGACGCAGCCCTCCGCATCATCAAGGAACGCGGCCTGGCCAAGGTTGAAAAGCGCGAAGGCCGGGCGACCGGGGCCGGACTCCTTGAGGCCTATACGCACAATGGGCGCATCGGGGTCCTTCTCGAACTTCGTTCGGAGACCGACTTTGTAGCCCGTTCGGAGCCGATGCATGCGCTCTCGCACAAGCTTGTTATGCAGATCGCGGCGATGGACCCCCCGGGCGTTGACGAGCTTCTTGAACAGCCCTTCATCCAGGATGAGTCGAAAAAAGCGGGCGATCTTCTGAAGGAAGTGATCGCGCAGACCGGCGAGAACATCAAGGTCGCCCGTTTCGCGCGTTTCGAGATATAGGACCTCGATGTACGATCTCATACTCCAGCTCGTGTTCATGGGAGGCCTTGGGGCAACGGTCTATCTGGTCGCCCGCGCGGTGCCGCGCGTTCCGGACGGCGAGACCCATCTTCACCCGCACGGCAAGTTCGATGCCTGGCTTGGTTCCTTGCCGCTCGAGCAGGTGGATGCGTTCCTGAACTCCTCGCTCGAGAAAGCTCTTCGAAAAGCGAAGATAGGGGTTCTTAAGGTTGATAATCTTGTGACCGCGTACTTAAATAAGGTTAAGTCGGCGAACGGAAAGCCGGCGAATGGAAATGGCGGTGCGGTCCTCGCGCCCCGCGTTGGAGAGGACGACGATACCCCAGCGCTCTAGGCGGTATGCGCAGGTGGCAGAGTGGTCAAATGCACCTGACTGTAAATCAGGCGCCCTATGGGCTACGCAGGTTCGAATCCTGCCCTGCGCACATAAAACCCCGGACCGTCGGTTATGCTACACTTTAGGCATGAACTCCAAGAAGCGCATTCTTATCATTGAGGACGAGAAGCCGCTGCTCCGCGTGCTTACGGACGAGCTTGTTGAGCATGGCTTTGATGTTAGTGCCGCACTCGATGGGGAAGAGGGTCTTGCTCTCGCGCTCAAGGAACATCCCGACCTTGTGCTCCTCGACATTATTTTGCCGAAGATAGACGGCATGACGATGCTGAAGCGCCTTCGCGAAGACGCCTGGGGCAAAACCGTGCTGGTCATTATCCTTACCAATGTTGCGCCGGACGAGCGGGTCATGCGCGGCGTTATCGAAGACAAGGCCGCATACTACCTCGTAAAGACCGAGTGGAAGATCAGTGACGTAACACAGAAGGTCAAGGACGCGCTCGGTCTCGCATAGGACCTTGCCACCTTAGCTCAGCGGCAGAGCAACTCTTTTGTAAAGAGTAGGTCCTCGGTTCGAATCCGAGAGGTGGCTCATTGCGTAGTTAAGCCGTCTACAGTAAGGTGAGGCGATCGCCGATGTAGCCCCGACGTCAGAAGTCGGGGCCCCGACCGAAGCGTCGGGGCTCATCGAAGGGAAAGGCCAGAGTAGTTCAGTGGTAGAACGCTTTCATGGTAAGAAAGAGGTCGCGGGTTCGATTCCCGCCTCTGGCTCCAATTGATTTTTACGTGGCAGTACGTTAAATTGCAATCCTATGGCCAAATCGAAGTTCTCGGAAAATCTCATCAAGCTGCGCTGCGAGACCTGCAAGCGGGTGAACTATTACACGCGCAAGAACAAGAAGAAGGTGGAGCGCAAGATCGAGTTCAAGAAGTTCTGCGCGTGGTGCCGCAAACACACGCCGCACAAGGAAACGAGAAAGTAAGCAGAGCGGCCCGCGAGGGCCGTTTTGTTTACAAAGGCCCGATTTTTCTTAGAATAAGGGAGGCCAAGGGCCCATAGTTCAATGGCAGAATGGTGGTCTCCAAAACCACTGATCTAGGTTCGAATCCTAGTGGGCCCGCAGAACATGAAAAACTTTGCCTTAAACCTCGAAGAGCAGGACGCCATCAGAGATTATTTCATTAAGAAAGGCCTGCCTTTGGATATCGGGGTAACCTTTCGCGACGTTTACTTTCCGGAACGGTATTCGGGCGTGCGCTCGCGCAGCGAGATACGCGATTTTTCCTCGAAGCTTGCCGGCATCACGCTCCAGGTTCCCATCATCGCCGCCAATATGGAGACGGTGGTGGGTCCCGAGCTTGCGGTCGCCATCGAGCGCGAAGGCGGGCTTGCGATCCCGCCGCAGACGCTCCCGCTCGAGCGGCGGCTCGCCATACTCGAGCAGATCCGCCGCGCCGACTCCGCCTTCATCGAAAAGCCGCTCAGCATACGGCAGAATCGGATGCTCAAAGACGCGAAACAGGTGATGCGCGAATTCAACGTGAACACGCTTATCGTCGTGGACGCCAAGAACCGCCCCGTGGGCGTGCTCTCGGGCCGCGACTGGCGCTATGAGTCCGACGAGAATGCGCTCGTCAGAGACCTTATGGGCGGCGGACGCATCCGCAAACTTGTCACCGCGTCTAGCGGGATATCTTTTGCGCGCGCGTCGGAAATTCTCCGCAAGAACCGCATCGAGAAATTACCGCTTGTCGACACAAAGGGAGCGCTCGCGGGGCTTATCACCGCACACGGCCTTTTCTATTCTACCTATCATCCCCGCGCGATGCGCGACGGAAAGGGGCAGTTCCTGCGCATCGGCTCGATCGGCGTCGGCCGCACCTTTACCGCAAAACATCTTCACGAAGTCGAAGCGCAGGCGGAAAAGGGGATCGCGGCGCTTTTGATCGACACCGCGCGCGCCTGCTCCGTGAACACCGAGGAGGCCGTGAGGCAGATCAAGAAGCGCTTCAAGCTCCCGCTTATCGTCGGCAACGTCTCGACGGCGCTCGGCGCGAAATATCTTTTCGAGTGGGGCGCGGATGCGGTGAAGGTGAATCAGGGGCGCGGGCATGTCTGCCGCACTTCGGAGATCGGCGTGGGCACGCCGCAGATCACCGCCATCGCGGAGTGCAAAGCGATCGCGGAAAAGTACGGTGGTTCCGTGATAGGCGACGGCGGGATGAAGAGCCCGGGCGACATGGTGAAGGCCTTGATCGCGGGCGCGGACGTCCTTATGACCGGCTACCACTTTATCCGCACGCGCGAGTCCGCTGCGCCGCTTCAATTCAACAAGGACGGCTTGCCCATCAAGATATACGAAGGCTCGGCGTCGTTCGCCGCGCAGGCGAAGCGGATCGACACCGGCACGCTCGACCGCATTCGCCGGCCGGAAGGCGTGGCGGAAGAGGTGGTCGTGACGGGCACGGTCGCGGAAGAGCTCGAAGACATCCTGAACGGTTTCCGTTCCGCTATGAGCTATCTCGGCGTCCGCTCGCTTGCGGAACTTCGCACGAAGGGGGTCCTCAAGCTTCAGACCCCCGC
>CAYSDW010000004.1:13164-17774 GCA_964429925.1 uncultured Candidatus Saccharibacteria bacterium
CGCCCTTTGCGATACTCGAGGCAGCAAATTGTCATTTAGAGAAGAGGAGGTCACACAGTGGCCACGAACACGCAAAGCCGTGAGCTCAACATCGTCGCGATTTCCGGGCTCTGCTGGCCCACCAAGAGCCGCAAGTACCTGATCAACCTGGTCAAGGAAGCGGTCGTGAAGTCCCAGGCGAAGTCCGTCATCGTCGCCGGGCACACCGTGGACGGCAAGTACGTCGAGGCCGAGTTCAGGGCCCAGCTCAAGGAGCATCTCGAGACCTTCTCGCCGCGCCTGAAGGGCGAGCGACTGGACTGGGAGAAGGGGCAGTTCGAGCGGCGCTTCATCGACGAGGCCGCCGCTCATCTCTCCGACTTCCTGCCGGTTCTGCCGAGCGGCGTGAACTGGCATATCGCCGTCGCCGAGCGCATCTACGACTGGCCCATCGGCGCCCGCATCCTGGAGAAGCTCCGCGAACTGCGCACGGACGTGCGCATCATCGGCGAGCGCCAGGAGGACGGGTTCTACGACCGCGAGCCGAAGTTCCCGGTGCAGTTCCCGGGGTTCGAAGAGATCCGGGTCCTGGTCCCGCACCGGTCGCCGTGGTTCTCCGCGGTCATCACGAACCTGGTTCAGCGCATCACCAACGCGTGGTCGCCGCGGACGCTCTCGCCCAAGCCGGGCCTCGTTCTCGCGGGCGTCACCGGCACGGCGACGCATCTGCCCTATCTGGACGGCGTCCCGACCATTTCGGTGCCGGCCCTGCACAAGCTCCTGGAGCAGCAGGCAACCGAGCACATGATCGGCGCCACCGTCATCCGGATCATCGCCAACGGCAAGGAAGGCGTGCGCATCGTGAATGGCGTGCACAACTTCCGCACGGCGGTGTTCCTCGAGAAGCAGGTGGCGGTGCCCAAGGCCCTGCCTGCGGTCGAGCAGGCAGTCATGCGCGCGCTCATCCCGTCGGATGCGAGCTTCAAGACCGTTCTGCATCGCGTCAACAAGACGGAGAGCCGCAAGCGGTTCCATCGGAAGACCAAGTTCTCCGATTCCCAGGTCCGCAAGGCCCTCGCGGAGCTCATCGAGAGCAAGGCGGCGGTCTTCTCCAAGAAGTCCAACCGCTGGGCCATCAACGAGGAGCTCCGGCGGAACGCGAACATCACGCTCGAGTCCCTCTGGAAGGGCTCGCGGTCCGTGAAGCACGTCGTCTGGTCGTGTCTCCACGGCGGAGCGCTGAAGTCGCTGTACTTCACGTTCCTCCAGGACATTCCGCGTCTGGCGGACGACGCCGACGCCTTGATCGAGAACGGCGACCTGACCCAGGGCATCGCGCACAAGTATGAGTACAACGGCGAGCTCCTGCCCATCGCGAACGGCGTGGACAAGCACGAGCTCATCGGGGCTCATCTCCGCGCGACCGCGTTCCTCGCCATTTTCCGCAACCGTCTCGTCCGCATGGGCAAGGCGGCCAAGGAAGACCCCGTTGCGGTGTTGGACAAGTGCCTCGTCCCGTACGCGTTCAAGGAAGGCAACCACGACGCGTGGGGGCACTTCAACAAGGCCGCGCTCATCCTGCAGCTCTACGAGGACCGGCTCCGCACGCTCATGACCGAGGGGGTCATGGACATCTGCCGGGAGCACGGCGTGGCCGTCAGCTTCGAACAGGCCAAGGCGGCGGTCGCCGCGAAGATCATCCGTGTGGGCGAGAGCCGCATGGTGGAGCTGGGCGGCATCCTGGTGGGGGTCAAGCACCCCTACAAGAGCCGCACCATCCAGAAGAGCACCCGCATCCAGCAGGTCGCGGACTTCATCTGGCGGCGGTTCGACAGCTACGTGGGTTCGGTGGCCAAGGAGGCCAAGGCCTTCTCCATCGCCTATGTGGCGAACTTCCACGAAGCCGCCGCGGCGCACATCACCAAGTTCGGCCAGACCATCCTGGGCGTGATGACCGGTGCCTATCTGAAGGACACCGAGTTCGAGAACAACCAGGACAAGGTCGTGGACCACGGTCCCGCGGTCGTCACCGCGCGGTTCGACACGGAGGGCCGTCTCCTGTACTCCGAGACGGAGTTCGTGAGCCACATCTCCGAGGAGGACAGGTCGTTCGTGGCCTCCGACCGTTTGGACAGCACGGCCGTGCTCCAGCGCTGCATCAAGCTGCTGGACCGCATCGGTCTCACGCTGCCCTGGCGGTAATTCTTCTCGCAGCACATTTCGAAGCCCCGCCATCGGCGGGGCTTCTCCTATTTTCGTATAATGGATGGAATGACCAATGAGTCGCTCATTGAGGAGCTGAAGCGGGAAGGGTATCTCAAAACGCCCCGCATCATCGAGGCGTTCCTCTCCGTGGACCGGCGCGATTTCGTGCCGAAGGAATTGGCGGACGAGTCCTATCGCAACACTGCTCTTCCCATCGGAGAGGGGCAGACGATATCCCAGCCGCTCGTGGTCGCCTTTATGCTTGAGCTTTTAAAGCCGCGGGCGGGGCAAAAAATGCTTGATATCGGCACCGGCTCCGGCTGGGTGGCGGGACTGCTTGCGGAACTTGCGGGGGAGCGCGGGCGCGTAGTTTCGGTCGAGCGGATCGCCGAATTGAGCCGGGCGGCGAACAAGCGCCTCGCTCCGTACGGGTTCGTCGAGCGGGGAATGCTCTCGCTCGTTCTGGGGGATGGCACGAAGGGCTGGCCTCCGGAGGCGCCGTACGACCGCATCATAGCCGCCGCGGCCGGGACCTCGATACCCGCCTCGTGGAAGGAACAGCTCGCGGTCGGCGGGCGCATCGTCGCGCCGATGGGCTCGCGGATCGTGATGCTCGAGAAACGGAAGGACGGCGGTTTTCGCGAAGAGGCGCATGAGGGGTTCAGTTTCGTACCGCTTATTGGGGACAGTAAGTAGAAAGTAGTAAGTAGAACGAAGAGCTACTATTTACTATTTTCTCTTTACTATTTACTATCGTGGTATGACATTGGCGGAGCAAAAGGAAGAACGAACGTTCATACTCGTGAAGCCGGACGGCGTAAAGCGCGGTCTGGTGGGGGAATGCATCACGCGCCTCGAGCAGCGCGGTCTTAAGATCATCGGCCTTAAGATGATCCGGGCGACCAAGGAGCATATCGACGGCCACTTGCCGAGAAGCAAGGAGTGGATGGAGGCGGTCGGCCAGAAGTCGCTCAACGATTACCAGACCTATGGCATCGACCCCGTGGAGCTTCTCGGAACGAACGAGCCGCAGAAGATCGGTCAGATGGTGCGCGGATGGGGCGTGGAGTTCCTGACCTCCGGTCCCATGGTCGCGATGGTGGTAAAAGGCATCCACGCGATCGCGATGGTGCGGAAGATCGTGGGGAACACCCTGCCCTCAAAGGCGGAGATGGGCACGATCCGGGGGGACTATTCGGTGGATTCCGCCATCCTGGCGAACTCCGGCAAGCGGGCGGTCCATAATCTGGTGCACGCTTCGGGTGACGCGGAGGAAGCGGCCCATGAGGTCCTGCATTGGTTCGCGCCCGAGGAGATCCACGACTACAAGCGTGCCGAGGAGGATATTATGTTTTAGAATGGGCGGCTCTTTCTGCGTTATTCACGATCCATCTTGTTGATTTGCGAATGATGAAGTAGGATTGAGCCAGCAAATTTACTATCTTAAGGGTCGGTAAGGAGGGTTGGGTGATAGAGAAGAGCAGCGAGGAGCAGGCGCTTGCGCTTCGTGAACTCGTGCAAGCGACACAAAGAGAAATTCGCGAGCTTGTCGATGCGGGCGAGAAGGTCCATCTCATCTGGGATTTCGACTTCGTTCTCGGAAGCGGCAGGAGCGACGACGTATTCGCGCTGTTTAGCGCGGACCTCCCGAAGTATTTCGAGTACGAAGAGCGGCTTTCCCTCGAGCCGCCGGAGGCGGGACCGTGGGTCGGTCTTGCAGAGGCCTGCGGCATACTTCATCACTCGCAGGACATCGTGTCCAGCCGTTCCAGCTTTCTCGCGCTTCGTCTTATGCTCTTTCTGCTCTCGTGGAACATTCCCTCTCGTTGGCAGCTCTTCGTTGGTCATCAGTCGAAGCGCGAAAGCTATGGCATCATCCTCGATTCCCTGAAGGGCGAGAACTGGCGCGTCTTCATGGTTGATGACGCAGACAAGCACGTGAACGCCTTCCGGGAAGTTGCGGAAGCAAAGGGCTGGGGGAGCCGCGCAAAGGGCATTATCGCGCCGCGCCTCCGCACGTATTCCGAAGAGGAACTGCGTGCTCATGTTGACGCGGTCATGAGCGCTTCGGAAGCCGGTCCCGTCGACGCGGTTTGCGGCGGACGCTTACTGGGTCGCTGGTCGGTTCTTCCAGGAGGGCGAGACGATCTGCGGAGGAAACTCGTGCGGCCGGACCATGTCCGCTTCCACATGGAAGAGCTTGTGGAGCGGCTCCGCCCATCGCTCGAAAAGCTTGCAGAAGAGGGAACGCCAGGCGAGCCAATGACGGTGAGCCATCTCTTCTGGATCCACGAGGTCTTTATGGAGCATGCCATGCGGCAATGGGACCACTTTGAGGCAGGCATGGACGCAGTGCTCTATAGGAGGCGGAGATGATCGTCACGCTGACCGGCGCCTCCGGCGTTGGGAAGACCAGCATTATGAGG
>CAYSDW010000005.1:0-16894 GCA_964429925.1 uncultured Candidatus Saccharibacteria bacterium
TCACTCACAAAAGCGCAAAAGACAGAGCAGATCCAGGATGCCGAGGCCGAACTCAAAAAGAGCCGGACGCTCGTCTTCGTCGACTTCACCGGCACGCCCGTTGAGGAGCTTCGGAAGCTTCGCGCGGATCTGCGCGTCGAGGAGGCGACGATGAAGGTGATAAAAAAGCGGCTTCTCAAGATCGCATTCAAGGACGCGGGGATCGAATTCGATCCGCTCCAGTTCGGGGCGCAGGTCGGCACGGTGTTCTCGAGCGGCGAGATATCGGGGGTTGCGGGCGCGGTGCAGCGCTTCACAAAAGGAAAGGCGCGTTTCGCCATTCTTGGCGCCTACGATCTCGCGGGGCGGGCGTTTCTTGACGCGGACACGGTCATTGCGATCGGGAAGCTTCCCTCTCGAGAGGTGCTTCTCGCCCAGGTGGTGGGCGGTCTGTCCGCGCCGCTTCGGGTGCTTCTCTACGTATTGAACGGTCGGCGGGAGAAGCTGGCTGCCGCACAATAATCATTAATCGCACACTTAACATGGAAAAACTTCAGGACATTATCTCGAAGGTAGAAACACTGACGGTGGTCGAGCTCGCCGAACTTATCAAGGCGATGGAAGAGAAATTCGGCGTCTCTGCGGCGATGCCGATGGCAGCCGGCGGGGCATCTGCTGGCGAAGCCGAAGAAAAGACGGCTTGGAACGTGCTCTTGAAGGCCGCAGGCGACCAGAAGATCAACGTGATCAAAGCGGTTCGCGAGATCACTAGTCTCGGCCTCAAGGAGGCGAAGGACATCGTGGATGCCGCACCCAAGGTGGTGAAGGAGGGCGTGAAAAAGGAGGAGGCGGAGGAGTTCAAGAGTAAGTTGGAGGGAGTGGGTGCAACCGTCGAACTCCAATAAGGATACAAAAGGCGCTCCGACGTACGTCGGAGCGCCTTTTGGTATACTTATTCCCAATGAGTACTCTCATCCTGTTCGTACTTCTCCTCCTGCTTCTCGACGCCCTTGTTTCGGCGGCCGAGGCGGCCATCTTCTCGGTGCCGCTCCATCGCGCCAAGTTCCTGGCGGACAAGTACCGTTTGGGCAAGATCCTTCTGCCGCTCAAGGAGTCGATGGAGCGTCCCATCACCACGCTCATCGCGCTCTCGAACTTCATCACTATCCTCGGTAGCGTCATGACCGGTATCATCGCCGACCGCGTGTTCGGTGAGGAGTGGGTAGGGGCTTTCGCGGCCGTGCTTACCTTCTTGGTGATGGTTTTCGGCGAGATCGCCCCGAAACGGCTGGGCGAGCGGTACGCCGAGCATATAGCGCTCGCCGCCGCTCCGGCGGTACTTGCGCTCTCCGGCATCTTCACGCCGATCACCTGGCTTATTCAAAAGATCACCCGCCCGTTCTTGGGCTCTGTGCCGAAGACGACCTCGGAGGAGGAGATCGCATTCCTTGCGGGCGTTGCGGAGCGAGAGGGCGCGATCGAGCATGAAGAAAACCGCCTCATCCAGACCATTTTCCGCTTTAACGACATAACGGCGGCTGACATCATGACGCCGAAGCCGCTTGTGGATTTCATAGACGGGAACCGCACGGTGGCGGAGTTGGCGGAGGTCGTGAAGACCGCGAAGCATTCGCGCCTGCCGGTCTACGAAAGCGACGTGAACAATATCGTCGGCATGGTGCACCAGCGAAACCTGCTCATCGCGCTCGCGAACGGCGAGGTGGACCAGCCGGTCAAAAACTTTGCCTGGGACGCCATGATCGTGCCGGAATCGCGTCCGATCGATGACCTTTTGAAGGACATGCGCGAGAAACGCGCCCAGCTTGCCGTCGTCATCTCGGACTACGGGAACGTGGTGGGGGTAGTGGGCATCGAGGACATCATCGAGGAGCTGGTGGGAGAGATCATCGACGAGAAAGACGTGGCGCCTGAACTTATCAAGCGCGTGAGCAAGAACGAGATCGTGGTCCACGGCCAGACGCGCATCGCCTACATCAATCAGTTCTTCAACACGGAGATCAAAAGCAAGAAGAGCGTGAACGGCCTTTTGCTCGAAAAATTCGGCGAGATACCGGCTCTCGGGGCGTCATTCGAGGCCGGGGGTGTTCGTTTCCACGTGGAGGTGGTCGGGCCGCGGACCATCGACCGCGTGCGCATCATCAAAAATATCGAAAAAGTAGTATGATGACTTCATCATGAACGGAGATGGAGCCATTCTTAAGAGTTTCTTGGAGCGTATCACTGAATTCGTGTCGTTTAGCGACGAAGATAGATCCCTGTGGCGCGGGAGGGCGGAACATCTTCCACCGGAGGTTATAGTTTTTCTAACACGGCTTTTTGAGGAGTCGCCGGAGGATATCGTGCGGATCAACGAGAACTTAAAAACAAAAGAGGAGATTCTCGCTTCCCGAGACCACGCTCGCTGGCAAGAACTTCTCGCCAAGGAAGGGGCGTATTTGGCATCGTTAAGCAAAAAAGAAACACCATGAAGGGCAAGGAAATCTCACAATTCGGAGAGGGGGTGGGATCGGCTCCCGAAACGGAGGAGGGTCGGGAGCGCGCGGAGTTTCGTCTAAAAATCGAGCAGGATGAGCAGACAATGATGGGGGGCGTCCTCTCGAAGCTGAACGAAGTCCCCGCGTCGCTCAAGCGCGGCATCATGGTGCTCGCTGCGGCCGGAGCAATTTTTTCCGCGACCGAGGCGGGAGCGGGTGAGGCGTGGCAGAAACAGTACGGGTATGAGGGATGGCAAAAGCACTACGGCTACGGAGAAGCGAAAAAAGAGAGCGGCACTACGATGCGTGAGGGGGCGGTGAAGGCGGCTGACCTTGCGGAGGCGCGTCGCGTTCAGGAGATTGACCAGCAGTATCAGCAAAAACTTCACCAAATCCGTTTAACGGTAATTGACCCTGCGGCACGGGATCAAGCAATTCAGCGGCTGGATCAACGGCGCACGAATGAGTATCTCAAGGCGTGGATGGAGCGGGAGGTAAAGGCGCATGCGGCCGAAGTAAAAAGCAGGCAATATAGGGAATGAGGGATGGTCGCGAATAAAGGCGGTATAATACTCATTTTTGGTGCTGTGCTATGGTACACTAAAAAATAAGATTAGTTTCTGAACCATGCGGAACAAACGATCACTTCTTATCGCTGTCGGTATTCTGGCGCTTGCCCTCATCGGCGTCGGGGTTTTCTATGCCGTGCGTTTTGCCGGCCCTCTTTCTCAAGAATCCGCGAAGCAGGCGGGAACTCTCCAAGATGGAACCGCCAACTGGAAATCGCAACAATTTCAAATCCAAGCCGGTCAGGGGTTCGAGATAAAGGTTCCTCCTTCATGGAAGGGTGCGTTTCTGCTACGCGACAACTTATTCACTCCGTATCCTTTCGGGAGAAGGCCGGGGCCAGTCCAATTTGGTTGGTGGACCAATTCTATTCTAGCTGTAGATCCCGCTGACCAAGACACCCTCAAAATCCCCCGGGAGCTTCTCCATGTCGATATACTTTCATCAGTGGATGCTGCACGACTTGGTCTTAACAACGGAACAGATGGCCCCGTAGGGGGTGTAGTAAAACGTGTCACGGCAGGCGGAGCTGATTGGGTAATAGTGTTCTATAAGCCAGTATGCCAAGATTGCGAACCAGGCTCTTGGTACACAGAACGAAGAGCCGAAGCCGACCGAGTAATTGGAACTTTTAGGGCATACTAAATTATCTGCCTTTGTTTAAGCGATAAGAATCATGCACATGGGCCAATCCCAACTAAATCCGTAGAACGGCATGAATCAAGGCAGTAAAGATAATAGCCAAGAACTGTCTCAAAAGGAAAAGCAGGACCAGAAGGAGTTGACTTTCGTCGACTTCGTGAGGCCGGAGTTTCTTATCGGCTCGTTATTGCGTGGCGCGAAGCTGTCAGAGTTGTCGAAGACGTTAAAACTGATTTTGCAAGCTCTTTTATATATGGGCATCAGTGCGCTGGCCTTGTCGCTTCTTTTCGGAGGGGAACTGCTAGATTGGTTAAGGCCGGGGAGTCGTCTTGTCGGTTTGGTTATAACACTACTCATTTTTGGTGCTGTGCTGTGGTATACTAAAAAATAAGATTAGTTTCTGAACCATGCGGAACAAACTATCAATTCTTATCATCGCCATCGGTATTCTAGCGCTTGTTCTCATCGGTATCGGGGTTTTCTATGCCACGCGCCCCGTCAGTCCTCCTTCTCAAGAGTCTGCGAAGCGAGAAATCATTCCCCAAGACGAAACCGCTGGCTGGAAAACGTATCGGAGTGAGGAGTTCGGATTTGAGTTTCGCTATCCACCAGAGTATGCAATAGGCGTGACTACCGAACCGGGCGCGGTTTTCCTTGCGCTGCCTTCTGGATTGGATTTAGAGAAGCATACAGAGTGGAGGGATGGATCTTATACTGCAGACAGGGTGTTCGAGCAGGTTAGATTTGGGAAAGATATGCCCTACGAAATAGGCGAAAAGCCTCTTCTTACCACATATGCCATCCCTAGTTTTGCGGCGCCGCGCTATCTTGTGCGAGTGCTTGCGAATGGGGACGGCACGGATTTTGTCTCGGTGCAGATGAGAACAGATAAGCTTAATCAATTTTTGAAAGAAACTGATTTATTGTTTTCCGAGTTCAAGTTTCTCAGATAATCTTTCAATCAGCCCGAATCCCCAAAGTGGCGATCAAAGAACTATTAAGTTAACGAAATGTTGCATATATGGATCAGCCTCAACTAAATCCGCAAAACAAGATAGCTCCATCAGCGAACCGGAATTGGTTATACGTCGCCATTGGCATTTTGGTCCTTATTCTCATCGGCGCCGGCATTTTCTATGCCACGCGCTTCACCAGCCCTTTCCCTCAAGAGTCTGCGAAGCAAGCAAAAGCTCCCAATGATGAAACTGCAGATTGGAAAACATTTTCATCAGCAACGGAGGGGTTCACGCTCAAATATCCTGGTGATTGGACTGTCGAAAATACTAGTAATACCAACTGCGGAAATGTTAAGTTAAACGGTTCTTATTGCAGAGATAGATATGATTTTGTGTCGCCTGACGGGGTCAGGGTTAGATACGTCGAACATAAAGATGAAAATAGCGATAGAATTTCCTGCGGAACGCAGTCAGCTTGTTGGAGCGACAATATTTTAAGTTTAGAAAAGTTAAACATACAAAATTTAGGCCAAGTTTATTTAGTAAAATTGGATAAACAAGTAAGTTTGCATAAACCTCTTAGCGAAGAAACCACACCAAAGGTTGGCGAAAATAAACACAGTAATTTTGGCATTGATTTTAGTTTGCCTTCTAAAACTGGGGGCAGATATAATTTATTCATCACAACTTCTTTTGCCGGTTACGAGCCGCCTCAACTCCAAAACATAACTCCTGCGCAGTTTTATAACCTTAGATCTGTCCGGCAAGGCATACTAATTCTGAAAAGCGTTAACTACTGATCCTCGCATCTGCCGCCAAAGGAAAACTTGCTTGTCCGTCGAGGGGGTCGGGCCGCGGACCATCGACCGCGTGCGCATCATTAAGAATATCGAAACAAAGCAACGATGGAGGCGTTCATTCTGGCAAACTGGCCGTGGCTGCTCGCGGCGGCGGCATGGACCCTTCCCTGGAAGGGGTTCGCGCTCTGGACCGCGGCGCGCAAGGGCCACAAGCTTTGGTTCGTTATTTTGCTCCTCGTGAACACTCTTGCAGTGCTCGAGATAGCTTACATTTTTTACTTCAGCCGCCACTACGGCAAGGGGACGGTTGACGCGGAGAGGGCTCAATCGTAAAGTTGGGACGTGAGTTCGGGACAGTACCCCCCGCGCGCAAAACAGCGGGGACTTCGCCTACTTCTATGCTTCGCGATCAAAAATTTCAGCTCGGGAGCGGCTTGCGGCCTGCCGGCGACCAGCCGCAGGCGATCGAAAAGCTTGTCCGGGGGCTCAAAGAAGGCCATGAACACCAGACGCTCTTGGGAGTGACGGGTTCCGGCAAGACATTCAGCGTGGCGAACGTGATCGCGGAGGTGCAAAAGCCGACGCTCGTCATCGCGCACAACAAGACGCTTGCCGCCCAGCTCACGAACGAGTTCCGGGAGCTCTTTCCGAAGAACTCGGTGAATTACTTCGTTTCGTACTACGACTACTACCAGCCGGAGGCGTACATGCCCGCTTCGGACACCTATATCGAGAAGGAGGCGATGATCAACGACGAGATTGATAAACTGCGCCACGCGGCGACGATGGCGCTCCTTACGCGCACGGATGTCATCGTCGTCGCATCGGTTTCCTGCATTTACGGCCTTGGCGCGCCGGAGGTCTACGAGCAGAATATTTTCCACTTCACCGCAGGGGACGCGGTCGACCGGAAGACGTTCATGCGGAAACTCGTCGAGCTGCAATTCTCCCGCACCACGGCCGACCTCAAGCGCGGAACGTTCCGTTTGCATGGGGACCATTGGGAGATCATGCCGCCGGACCGCGAGGTCATCTACAGCTTCGAGCTCAAAGGAGGCAGGATCGCGAGGATCTACGAGGTCGATCCCGTGGCCGGTTTCCAGCCGGGAAAAACACCCGAGCTTCCGGATATCTACATCGCTCCGGCGAAGCACTTCATCACGCCGAAGGGCGAGCGCAAGCGCGCCGTCGCGGCCATTCGCGAGGAGCTCAAGGAGCGGCTGAAGCAGTTCGAAGAGAATAAGAAGTTCCTGGAGGCGGAGCGGCTCGAACGGCGCACCAAGTTCGACATTGCGATGCTGTCGGAGGTCGGCTACTGCCATGGCATCGAGAACTACTCCCGCCACCTCTCCGGGCGCGCCGCCGGCGCGCCGCCGGACACTTTGCTCGATTACTTTCCGGACGACTTTCTGACCATTATCGACGAGTCGCATGTCACGGTACCCCAGCTTGCCGGGATGTATGAGGGCGACGCCTCGCGGAAGAGGACGCTCATTGAGTACGGCTTTCGTCTGCCCTCGGCGGCGGATAACCGTCCGCTCACCTTTAAGGAGTTCGAGGACCGCATCGGCCAGGCGATCTACACTTCGGCGACGCCGGGTCCGTACGAGCGGAAAAAGAGTTCGGAGGCGGGGATCGTCGAACAAGTTATCCGGCCCACGGGTCTCGTAGACCCGAAGATCACCATGCGCCCCGCGCGGGGGCAGATCGACGATCTTATACCGCGCATCGAAGAGCGCGTGTCGCTCAAGGAGCGCGTGCTCGTGACCACGCTCACTAAAAAGATGGCCGAAGATCTCTCCAGCTACCTTGAGGGGGAAAAAATGAAGGTGGCATATCTCCACAGCGACGTAAAGACGCTGGACCGCATCCGCATTCTTACCAGTTTGCGCAAGGGAGAGTTCGACGTTTTGGTCGGCGTGAACCTGCTTCGGGAGGGCCTCGATCTTCCGGAGGTGTCCCTTGTCGCCATTCTTGACGCGGACAAAGAAGGATTTCTGCGAAGCGAGACCTCGCTCATCCAGACCATCGGCCGTGCGGCGAGGAACGTCCGGGGCGAAGTGGTCATCTATGCCGACCGCATCACGGGGTCCATCGAGAAGGCCGTGCGGGAGACGGAACGCCGTCGCGCGGCGCAGGTGAAGTACAACGAAGAACACGGCATCACGCCGAAGACGATCGTGAAAGAAGTGAAAGACATCCTGCCGGTCGAGGAGATCCTCGCGCTTGAACTGAAACCGCTCCCCAGGTCGAAGGCCTCGCTCGAAAAGCTCATCAAGGAAAAGGAGCGCGAAATGCGCGAAGCGGCGCGCCAGCTGGACTTCGAGCTCGCGGCCATCTTGCGGGACGAGATACGGGTATTGGTCAAAAAACAGAAAGAGAACGCCAAGCCGAAGGCATAAACAAGTGCGGGCTCCCCAAGAAGGGGAGCCCGTCAAGATGGAACACCGCGCGTTCTCACTAGGGTGTCAGCCGAGCGAGCCGCGCCTCGAGGCGCCGAAGCTCTTCCGCGGCTCCGGGAATCCCCTCGGACGCGAAGCCCCGCATCTCCTCAATGAACTCCCGAACCGTCTGCGCGATCCGCGCCTTGATGTTCTCGGGCGTACTGCCGAATGAGGGTCGCGACCTCTTTGCGGCCTTCTCTCCGCCGTAGAGGTGCCGCTCGACGCTTCCGTCCCAAGAGCGGGACTCGCTATCCGTGCGCGCTCCATGGAAGCCGCCGCCATGAAGATTCCTCGCGACGCTTATCAGGTTTCCTGCCCTCGAGAGCGTCCCGTGGGTTTTGATGTCGCGCATGCCCCGAACGCGCATGGGTCTCCTCCTTGCAAGAAATTTGGACTGTTTAAATTATAGCAATAATTTTGAATATTGTCAATAAAAACAGAAAGAGAACGCCAAGCCGAAGGCATAAACAAGTGCGGGCTCCCCAAGAAGGGGAGCCCGTGAAGTACGTGCCCAATCGTTCAGTGCGGGCAGTCGCCCGAGTGTTCGAAGATCTCGCCGTCGTGCGAGTACACCTCGCCGCTTTTGATCTCGCGCTTGCACTTCGCGCAGATCTTGAGGTCTTTGAGGGCGTCCTCGAGTGGGATGATCTCGCTGACCTCGAGGAAGCTTGCGGGCCGCGGCTTTCCGGGGTCGAGCGGCGGATAGTGCGTCGTTCCGCTCGCGCGGAACTCCACCTGGTCGCCGATGACCATCGTGGGCCACCACTTCGCGCACTTCATGCAGACGGCAATGTCGCGCATGCCGAGGAACCTGCTCCACTCCGCGCCGTAGCCGATCTTCCCCTCGAAGTGCGGCACGGCAAAACGCATGTAGGAACTGGTCGTTTCGCCGCAGTGGAGGCAGCGGTCTTCATGGGTGCACAGGCCGCACGCGTCGCACATCTCATCGGCAAGCCACCAGAAGAAGAGCTCCTTGTCGGGACGCTTCCCGTAGCAGGCGTCACAGAAGACAAAGATGTCTCCGAAGTCGCTCGAGATGGCGCGGTGCCAGAAGGTGTCGAGCCAGGCGACCATCGCGCGGAATCCCGCGTCGCGCTTTTCGGCGGCGAACTGCCGGAAGGGCGTCTCTTCGGGGAACTGGGCGAGCCCTGCGCCGAAAAACGCGCGGAGCGCCTCGTAGCTCTCTTCCGAGACGACGCTGCCCGCCATGGTGATGCGGACGCGCTCGAGCATCAGCTCGACGGCGATGAAGTCGGCATGGCCGAAGACCACGCTTATCTGCTTCAGGAGGCGTTCGAGTGTCAGGATACGCTCCATTCCGCACCTCGTTGGGGAATACAATGAGCTGAGTCCACTATATCAACGGCAAAAATCATTGACAATGAGCGGCGCGAAACTTAGAGTTGCCTTAAGAACCTCTCTCAACACTAATCCTCAAACGCGTTGCGAGGATGGATGCCCGCCCGCAAGGCTTGCCGACGCAAGTCGTACCTGGAAGGTACGACGAGGAGGCGTAACGCAGCGGGCGGGCATCCCAGACCGCAACCCTTCGGGATACGGCCAAATGACACCAGCCCCTTGTTGCTCCTCCTTGACGGACTCTCCGAGTACGACTGCGTCGTCGCGCCGCGGCCTGATGTCATTTGGCCGGTATCGCGTTAGGAATTAGTATTGAGAGAGGTTCTAGACCCCCCTAAGGAAGCAGGAGCGGGGGCGTTTCGCTATATGCAAGAAAAGATCGTCATCAAAGGAGCGCGCGAGCACCCCGCACCAAATCGAGTTCTTGCACTCTCGGCTTACCGCCGGAGTGTAAAGACGGGGAACTCGACTGGTGACGGGGCAGGCAACCTCAAATAGCTATGCAAGACAAGATTATTATCAAAGGCGCTAGAGAACATAACCTCAAAAATATCTCTCTCGAGATACCGCGCGGGAAGATGGTCGTCTTCACCGGCCTTTCCGGTTCGGGGAAGTCGAGTTTGGCGTTCGACACCATCTTTGCCGAGGGCCAGCGCCGCTACATCGAGTCCCTTTCCGCCTACGCGCGGCAGTTTTTGGGCCGCCTTGATAAGCCGGACGTGGACGAGATCGAGGGGCTCTCTCCCGCCATTTCCATAGATCAGAAAAGCCACTCTGCGAACCCGCGTTCGACGGTCGCGACCATCACGGAGATCTACGACTACCTCCGCGTGCTCTTTGCGCGCGCCGGCACGCCGCACTGCCCGACCTGCGGACGGCCGATCCGAAAGCTCACCATCGAGGAGATCGTGGACGTGGTCGTTGGGATCGCCGGGGAGAACAAGGCGAGGAAGAACATCGTCATCCTCGCGCCCGCGGTGCGCGGCAGGAAAGGGGAGTATTACCGGATGCTCTACGACTTCCTGAACGCGGGCTTCTCCGAGGTGCGCATCGACGGCCAGTTCCATTCGCTCCGGAACCGCATCGAGCTCTCGCGCTACAAACAGCACACCATCGAGCTCGCGGTGGACCGCATCCCCGCCGACACCGATTTTAAGGACAAAGACAACCGCCTGCGGCTTTCCGAGGCGGTCGAGTCCGCCTTGAAGTACGGCAACAACGTCGTGACCGTCATCACCGACCAGGAGGTCTCGCTCTCCGCGAAGTTCACCTGTCCCCACGACGGTTTCTCGTTCCCCGAGATAGAGCCGCGCCTTTTTTCGTTCAACAGCCCGTACGGCGCCTGCGAGACCTGCAACGGCCTGGGCACGGAGGACCTCTGGTCGGAGAAGATCTGCCCGGCCTGCGAGGGCAAGCGCCTGCGTCCGGAGGCGCTTCACGTCCTTATCGAAGGCAAAAGCATCGCATCGGTCGTGGCGCTCGCGATCGCGGATGCGGCGGATTTTATGAAGAAGCTCTCCGCGGCGAAGAACAAGACGTTCCTGGAGGTGGCGGAGGTGCCGCTCCGCGAGATCCGGAACCGCCTCAAATTCATGATGGATGTGGGACTCGACTACCTCACGCTCGATCGTAAGGCCGGAACGCTCTCGGGCGGCGAGGCCCAGCGCATCCGGCTCGCCTCCCAGATCGGCTCGCGGCTTACGGGCACGCTCTACATATTGGACGAGCCGACCATCGGCCTCCATCAGCGCGACAACGCCAAGCTCATTAAGACGCTCCACGACCTCCGCGACCTCGGCAACACCGTCATCGTGGTTGAGCATGACGAGGAGACGATCCGCTCGTCCGACTACCTTGTGGATTTTGGGCCTGCGGCTGGCGTGCACGGCGGGAAGATCGTCGCGGCGGGGCCAATACCGGAGATTTTGGAAAAGAAGCCCCGACGCTCCGACCGCATGTCGGAGGTCGGGGTCCCGACCGAAGCGTCGGGACAGAAGTCGCTCACGCTTGAGTATCTTCGCGGGACTCAGATGGTTGCGATCCCAAAAACGCGCCGTCCGGTCACAAAGAATCAAGAGTCCCTGCGCATTAAGGGCGCAACGGCGAACAACCTCAAAAACATCGACGTTGCGATCCCGCTTAGGCGCATGACCGCGGTCACCGGCGTTTCGGGCTCCGGCAAGAGCACGCTTGTCTATGACGTGCTCTACAAAACGGTGGCGAACGTCTTGAACGGCGCCAATTACAAGGCGGGGGAGCACAGGGCGCTCCTCGGTCTCGAGTATCTGAATCGCATCATCAATATCGACCAGTCGCCGATCGGCAGGACGCCGCGCTCAAATCCCGCGACCTACGTGGGCGCATGGACCTTCATCCGCGACCTTTTCACGTCCACGGAGGACGCGCGCGTGCGCGGATACAAACCGGGCCGCTTCAGTTTCAACGTGAAGGGCGGCCGCTGCGAGAACTGCGAGGGCCACGGCGTGATCGCCATCGAAATGCATTTCCTCCCCACGGTGTACGTGGAATGCGACATCTGCAAGGGAAAGCGCTTCGGCCGCGAAACGCTCGAGGTCGAATACAAAGGCAAGAACATCTACGAGGTTTTGCGGATGAACGTCGAGGAGGCGGCCAAGTTCTTTGAGGACATTCCATGGCTCCACGACCGGCTCCGCATTCTCGAGGAGGTTGGTTTGGGCTATCTGGAACTTGGCCAATCCGCCACGACGCTCTCGGGCGGCGAGGCCCAGCGCGTGAAGCTGGCCGCCGAACTCGGCAAGCCGGATACCAGAAAGACGCTCTATCTCTTGGACGAGCCCACGACCGGCCTGCACTTCGCGGACGTCGAGAACCTCTTGAAGGTGCTTGAACGCCTCGTGGACCGCGGCAACACCGTGGTGGTCATCGAGCACAACCTTGACGTCATCAAAACCGCCGACTGGGTGCTCGATCTCGGTCCCGAGGGCGGCGACCAGGGCGGGAAGATAGTCGCGGAGGGCACGCCCGAGGATGTCTCAAAAAGGGCGGGCAGTTCGACGGGTGAATATCTTAGAAAAGTGTTACAACGGAAATAAGATGAAGTTCACCGCCCTCCTGCTCTCGAAACTGCTCATGGTGCTCGGCCTTCTCGTGGCGTTCTTTCCTTTCGCGCTTCTCCTGGGCGGCGACTGGATCGTGCGGCACGGCATCGGCGGCATCGTGGTCGCCATCGTGGCGTTCGCCTACCTGGTGCCCCTGGGCGGCCTGCTCTTTGCGGCCGGACTTCTCGTTCGGCTGGTGCACTATCTGCGAAAAAAGCGGAAATGAGCGCGTCCTACGCTCATCTTCCGGAAACGCCCGGCGTCTACCTCATGAAAGGGGAGAGCGGGCGCATCCTCTACGTCGGCAAGGCCGCGAACTTAAAGCGCCGCGTTTCAAGCTACTTCACGCGCCTGCCCGCCGAAGCCTCGGCGAAGGCGGGGCTGGTGAAGGAGATACGGAAGATCGACTACCTCAAAACGGATACCGCGCTCGAAGCGCTCATCCTCGAGTCCGCGCTCATCAAAAAGCACCAGCCGCCCTTCAATGTCCGCGAGAAGGACGACACAAGTTTTCTCTACGTCGAGATCGCGCCGGGAAGGTTCCCGCGCGTGCTCCTCGTCCGCGGCCATGACCCGAAACGCGGAAAGCGGTTCGGCCCTTTCGCTGACGCGGGAAGCTTGAAGGAGGCGATGCGCATCCTGCGCCGCATCTTCCCGTGGAGCGTGCATACGCCGGAAGAGGTCGGAACGTTCAAGCGCCCGTGCTTCGACGCGCAGATCGGTCTCTGCCCCGGCACTTGTATCGGAGCGGTCCCGCGCGCGGAGTATCGAAAGACGATCCGGAACATCCGCCTGCTCTTCGCGGGCAAGAAGAACGCCATCGTGAAGGGGCTCGCGGAAGAAATGAAAGCGGCGAGCCGAGCGCTGGAGTTCGAGAAGGCGGAGTCTCTTCGCCGGCAGATCTTCGCACTCGAGCACATCCGCGACGTCGCGCTCATCACAGAAGACAAGATCGCAGAGGTCGCGGAAGGCACCGCTCCGCGCCGCGCGCCGCGCATCGAGGGATATGACATTTCGAACATCTCCGGCGCGTCGGCCACCGGCTCCATGGTCGTTTTTACGGGTGATCGGAGGGAGTTGGACCAGTACCGCAAGTTCCGCGTAAGGACGGTAGGTGGCGCAAACGATGTGGCAATGGTGAAGGAGGTGCTCGAGCGCCGCCTCAAGAACGACTGGCCCCGGCCGGACCTTATCCTCGTTGACGGCGGTGTGGCGCAGGTGAACGCCGTGCGCGCAGTGCTCAAGCGGCATGGCAGGAACATCCCCGTCATCGGCATGGTCAAAGGGCCGGAGCGGAAGCGCACGGACATCATCGGTACCCTGCCCATGAAGATCGCAAAGCGCACGCTCATCCGCGTGCGCGACGAGGCGCACCGATTCGCGATCGGCTACCACAAAAAACTTCGCCACGCCGCGCTCTTCGCCCGCTCTCCACGGTAAAAAGTTCTTGACTCGTGCCGCTCCGCGTGATATTCAATAGGCGGCTCATTTACGTTCGATTACACATTAGACAAGAGAAGGAGGGTGCGAGTTGGAAAAGAAGAACCCGTACAGGCTGTCCCGCGACGTAGAACCCGTCGCCTACCACCTCACGCTGACCCCGGACCTCGCGAACTTCACGTTCGCGGGCCAGGAGACGGTGGAGATCGAGGTGAAGAAGGCGACAAAGCAGATCACGTTTCACGCGCTCGATCTCAAGATCGGGTCCGCGATCCTGGAGTGGGATATCGCCTACGGCGATTTCCGCCTGTGCCGGCTCACGCCCGTAAAGATCGTTCCGAACAAGAAGTACGAGACGGTCACGCTCTGGTTCGACCAGACGGTCAAGCCGGGCAAGGCGCGTCTCACGTTCTTCTGGAGCGGCGAGCTGAACGACAAGATGCACGGCTTCTACCGCACGTCCTACACCGCAAACGGCGAGAAGCGCTGGGGCGCCGCGACGCAGTTCGAGGCGACCGACGCGCGCCGCTGTTTCCCGTGCTGGGACGAGCCGGACCGGAAGGCGACCTTCGACGTGAAGCTCGTGGTGCCAAGCGGCCTCACGGCGCTCTCGAACATGCCGGTTCTCTCCGAGAGTTCGTGGTGTGACAACAAGATCGTCCATTTCAAGACGACGCCGAAGATGTCCACCTACCTCGTGGCCTTCGTCGTCGCCGAGCTCGAGCACCTGTCGGCGCCCGGGCCGCGCGGCATCCCCATTCGCGTCTGGACGACGCCGGGGAAGCGCGAGCAGGGCCGCTTTGCGCTCGAGGTGGCGCAGTTCACGCTCGACTACTTCGAGAAGTGGTTCGGCATTCGGTATCCGCTTCCCAAGCTCGACATGGTTGCCCTGCCGGACTTCGCCGCGGGCGCTATGGAGAACTGGGGTCTCGTGACCTACCGCGAGGTTGCCCTGCTCATCGACCCCGCGAACTCGTCCGCCGCCGCCAAGCAGCGCGTGGCCGAGGTCGTGGAGCACGAGCTGGCGCACATGTGGTTCGGCGACTGGACCACCATGAAGTGGTGGACGCACCTGTGGCTGAACGAGGGCTACGCGTCCTACATGGGCCCGAAGGCGATGTCCCAGCAGTTCCCCGAGTGGGACACCTGGACCCAGTTCGTCGCCGACGAGTACATGGCGGCGCTCAAGGACGACGGCACGCGGAACACGCACCCGATCGAGATCGAGGTGCGGAACCCGTACGAGATCCGCGAGATCTTCGACGCCATCAGCTACAGCAAGGGCTCGGTGGTGAACCGCATGCTCGAGCACTATCTGGGCGAGCCGGCGTACCGCAGGGGCCTCAACCGCTACCTCCGGCGCTACGCGCTCGGCAATGCCACGACGAACGACCTGTGGCGCGAGCTGGCCAAGGCCTCGGGGAAACCCGTTGAGGCCATCATGGCGAGCTATACCCGCCAGCCCGGCTATCCGGTGCTCACGGTGGAGCGTCGCGAGAAACAGGGCGGCAAGGCGGAGCTCCAGCTCTCGCAGCGCCGCTTCTTTCACGACGGCAGCCGCGACCGCGCTGGTCTCCTCTGGAAGATCCCCGTGGGCATGCTCACGCCCGAGAACAAGGAGCCGTCCTTCACCACCATGAAGGGCCGGCGGATGACCATTCCGGCGGATGCGGGGGCGAAGTGGATGAAGCTGAACCCCGGCCAGAGCGGTTTCTACCGCGTGGCCTACCCGTCCGAGATGCTTCGCGCGCTCCGCGCGCCGGTCACCACCAAGGAGCTTCCGGCCGTGGACCGGCTGGGTCTTCTCGACGACGCCTGCGCGCTCGCGCGCGCCGGCTCCATCAAGACCGTGGACGCGCTGGACCTTCTCGCTTCCTACAGTGGCGAGGACGACTTCAGCGTCTGGACCAAGGTCGCGGGCGTTCTGGGCGAGCTCGACAACCTGCTCGCCGTGGACGCGCGTTCCCGCAAGGATCTCCACTCCTTCGCCCGCAGCATCACGAAGTACATCGTGGCGGCGAAGGGCTGGGACAAGAAGCCGAACGACTCCCATCTCGAGGTGATGCTGCGCTCGCTCGCCTTGCGGCTCTCCGCCGGCTACGGCGACCAGGCGACGATCGAGGAGGCGCGTACGCGCTTCTGGCGTTACATCGAGACGGGCGAGCTCGATCCGGACCTGCGGCAGGTGGTCTACGCCATCGTCGCGGAGAACGATGACAACGGTTCGGACTATCTCGCGCTCATGCGCATCTACGACTCGACCGATTTCTCCGAGGAGAAGGTCCGTGTGCTTCGCGCGCTGGGCGCCCTCACGAGCGAGGAGCTCATCCGCACGGCGCTCGACTTCTCGATGGACGAGAAGAAGGTGCGGCGGCAGGACACGCCCATCCTCCTCGCGGCGCTGGGCATGAACACGACGGCGCGTCCTTTCGTCTGGGAGTTCGTCAAGGCGAACTGGGACGAGCTCAAGAAGCGTTATCACGGCGGCGGCTTCGGCTCCATCACGCGCGTGCTGAAGGCCGCCGTGAGCGGGTTCACTACCCGCGAGAAGCTCGAGGACGCGGAGCAGTTCTTCCGCGCCCACCGCGTGCCCGGGACCGAGCGCGCGATGAGGCAGGCGCTCGAGACCGTCCGTTCGAACGTCGCCTGGTTCGGCCGGGACCGCGAGGAGATCGCGGACTGGCTCGACCGCTACGGCGCGGCCTAACGGCATTCGCACATTACGCCCGTCCTCCTCTGGAGGACGGGCTTCTCATTTTATGGATAGGGATATAATAAGCTTATGTTCGAACTCAAGGGGAAAGTCGCGCTCGTTACGGGCGCGCGGCGGGGAATGGGACGGACGCACGCGATCGCGCTCGCGGCGCAGGGCGCGAAGGTGGCGGTCACCGACATCGACCAGGCGGAGTGCGATCTTGTCGCGCAGGAGATCAAGGTGAAGGGCGGCGAGGCGGTCGCGTACAAGATGAGCGTGACGGACGCCGCGGAGATCGTGCAGGTGTTCGACGACGTCGTGAAGCGTTTCGGCCGGCTCGATATTTTAGTGAACAACGCCGGCGTGTATTTTCCGAAACCGGCGCTGGAACTCACCGAGGAGGACTGGGACAGGACGCTCGACATCAATCTCAAGGG
>CAYSDW010000006.1:0-16317 GCA_964429925.1 uncultured Candidatus Saccharibacteria bacterium
CCTACCAGACCAGGGGCGCGGTGGCGTTCGATCTCGCAAGCCGTGAAACGATCATCGTTCCGCCCAAGGGTGTCGCCTATGCGCCCCTGAACGTCTGCGTCGAAACGCCCGAAGCGCATATGTTCTTTCTGGCCGCGCGAAGTTCGCTCCAGAAGCGCGGTCTGATGCTCGCGAACAGCGTCGGCATCGGCGACCAGGACTTTTCCGGAAATGATGACGAGTACACCGCCGCGCTCTATAACTTTACCGATGCGCCGGTCACGGTGGAGCGGGGCGACCGCATCGTTCAGGGCATCATCAAGCCCATCGTGAAATGCGAGTGGGAAGAGGTGGAAGACCTTGGCAAACCCTCCCGCGGCGGCTTCGGAACGACTGGCGCGCTCTGAAGAGGGATGATACTCTTGACCCGAATATGATCCTTGGACCCAAGAAATTGTTGGCATTGGTCAAAACCAAGCGGTTGGTGGAGGGTTTGAGCGAGCGGGAGCTCACGGAACCCGAAGGCGCCGGCTTCGATCTGCGGCTCGGCGAAGTATACCGGATCAAAGGAGACGCTTTTCTTGGCGTGACCGACAGGAAAACCCCGGAGGTGGAACTCGTTGCGAAATACGTCGAAGGCAAAACGCAAAGCGTAAGGATACAACCCGGGGACTTCTACCTGGTGAAGACGATGGAGAGCTTTAACACCCCCAAGAACATCACGGTCAACTTCAAGCCCCGGACCACCACGTTCCGCTCGGGCCTTTTTCTGCGAACGGGCAACGTGGCGCCGGGTTACCAGGGGCCGGTCACGTTTAGCATCTCGAACCAGGGGCCGGCGACGGTCGAGATCGAGCTGGGAGCCCGCTTTGTGCACGCCCAGTTCGAGGAAGTGAGGGGCGGCGGAGCCCTGTATCGCGGTCAGTGGCAGGGCGGCCGCGTTACAACGAAGAAAAGAGAACGGCAGATATAGAAACAAGTATGCCGCGGACGAATTCGTCCGCGGCATTGCGTTTACCCGCACTTATCCCGAATGATGCCCCTTTTGTCGCCGTACGAGGTGGCGTTCCGGCCGGTCGCGTACATGATGGAGTCCTTCGACTCGCTGTGATCCGCCCCGCAGTTGTGACCGAGCTCGTGAAGCAGGTTCTGCAGGGAGAAGGCCAGGTCGGAGTTGTATACGACGATGGTTCGCGACTCGTTCATCATGCCGCAGCCGCCCCAAACGCCCGGAATGTTGCACGAGGTGAGCGGCCGGTCGATGAGGAAGACCCAGAAGCGCGACGGGCGCCGCTTCAGCTTCTCGGCAAGCCACGCGAAGGCGTTCTTGTCGTCGATCGAAAAGCCCGTGTTCGGCGGGA
Source organism: uncultured Candidatus Saccharibacteria bacterium (assembly GCA_964429925.1). Lineage (GTDB taxonomy): Bacteria > Patescibacteriota > Minisyncoccia > UBA6257 > CAYSDW01 > CAYSDW01. The sequence goes on from CAYSDW010000006.1 coordinate 1,341, forward strand.
GCCCGATCTCCACCACGCCGGGCACAAGACGCCTGCCGACGTCCGCGTTGAAGATGAGCGAGGCCCTGTTGAGGATGTCGAGAAGGTGCGCCTCGAGCTCCTCCTGGCTCTTGAACCGGTCCCTGAGAAGCGGGTCCACCGCGATGCTCACCGTGAGCGGCGGCTTCTCCTCGCCTGCCGCGGGAAGCGGAAAAGCAACGGCGAGAACTGTCATGAAGAGTGCGGCCGCAAGCCGTGCTATCATGGGAAACACCTCCTTTCGCAATTTGCTGTTTTCACCCTACTCCTTAAGAGCGGCCCGGGTCAACAATCATGAAAAAACGGTATACCTACGCGCAATTCGATACGGACGTACAGAAGCTCACGCGGGCGCTGCGGCCCCGGACGGGCCGTTTTGACGCCATCTACGGCGTTCCGCGCGGCGGCTTGGTGCTTGCGGTGCATCTCTCTCACCGCCTGGGAAAGCCGCTCCTCCTTGACCCGCGGCGCATCGGCCGGCGAACGCTCGTCGTGGACGACATCGCCGATTCCGGAGCGACGCTCGCGGCGCTCCTTAAACACCGCCCGCGGTTCAACATAGTAACGCTCTATCGCACCGCTCACGCAAAAGCGCGGCCTGATCTTTCCTGCCGCATAAAGAAAGAAGGCGACTGGGTTGTATTCCCGTGGGAAACCGGCAAAAGTTCTCGTTGACTTCTACGTTCGCAAGTAACGGCGGATGGCGACAAAGCTCGATGCGATGCCAAGACCGACGCCGAAAAGCATTTGGTAACCGAAGAGAGCAAGAAGTCCGCTTCTAAAATGAGCGTTGAGATCGATGTCGGAGATGAACACCTGTACGTACGGCGAGGAGAGGCCTACGAGCGGTACGGCAATGAGCAAACTTAAGAGCGCCGCCACGCCTCCCTGGATGGCGCCCTCGACCAGATACGGACCGCGGATAAAAGCGTTCGAGGCGCCCACGAGGCGCATGATGCCTATCTCCTCCCGGTTCGAATAGATCGCGAGTCGAATGGTATTAAAAGTCACAAGGCCGGCGACAAGCGCGAGGAACGCGGTGAGAGCGAATCCGCTCGTCTCGACGGCGTTCACGATCTTGACCAGCCGCTCGATGACCACCTGGTTCTGGGCATAGCTCACTTTCTCGATGTGCGGCTTGAACGCCTCCGCCTCGAGGTAGGACGCAATGGCCCCGTATTGTTCCGGATCGTCGGCCTTGATGTTTAGGGACGCAGAGAGCGGGTTCTCCCCTATCTCGGTCAAGGCCTGGGAGACGGTGGGATCGCTTTGATGTTTCTCCTTGAAAAGATCCAGCGCTTTGTCGCGGGAGATATATTCAACCTGTTTCACTTCCGGCAAACTTTCCAGTGAGCGCTGGATCTTGAGGATCTCGTCCTCGGGAGCGTTCGTTTTAAAATAGACGCTGATGTCGATCTTATCGCGTACGGAAACAAGCGCCTGCACCATGATGTCGTCGAAGATGCGGAGCCCCAGGAACATAAGAAGCGCAATGACCATGACCGCCACCGTTGCGGTGGAGAGCCAGCCGTTGCGCCAGAAGTTCTGGAGCCCGTATTTAAGGATCCGGAAAAACAGAGTTGCCATCGGAACGAGAAGATCAGGCGACGGAGCCGCCCGCCTTCTCTATCTTCATTTTAGCAGATTTCGAAACGGAAATCCCCTTTACGCGCACCGGCGTCGAGAGTTCGCCTCCGCCCAGGATCTTGACGCTGTCCCGGCGCCGGCGCAGGACGCCTTTTTCGACGAGCGTTTCCCTGGTGATCTCGGTAAGACCGAGCGCGGCAAGATCGCCGACGTTCACGACGAGGGGTTTTAGGGCGAGCGACTTATTCTTGAAGCCGCGCAGTTTCGGCAGACGGATGATAAGATCGCGGTCCGCGGGACGGATCCGGTGGCCGGACCTGGATTTCTGGCCCTTGATGCCGCGGCCCGAATACGTGCCGCGCTTGCCGCCGCGCGCAATGCGCTTCTTTGTCCTATTGGAATGGTTCGGGATGAGGGTGTGGAGTTGCATGGTGAGGTTTTTGTTAAACCTTGAGCTGTTTCAGGGCCTCGACGGTCGCCAAGGCGTTCGTGAGTTTATTCGGCGTCCTGCCGAGACATTTTGCAGTCGCGTCCTTCACGCCAGAGAGAGAAAGAACAACGCGAACGGAGCCGCCCGCCCGAAGACCGCTTCCTTCCGAAGCGGGTTTGATGCGGACCTTGGCGGCGCTGTACTTTGCCTCTACGTCGTGACTTATCGTGCTGCCTTTAAGGCGGACGGAGATGATGTTTTTCTTGGCATCCTCTTTTGCTTTGCCGATCGCCGTGATGACATCCAGGCCCTTGGCCACGCCCACCCCAACCCTGCCCTTCTCGTCGCCGATCACAACCGTAACGCGGAAACGGAACCGCTTGCCGCCTGCGACAACGCGCGTGACGCGGCGCAAGTCGATCACCTTGTCCTTGAACTCTTCACGGCGCATCGGCCGAGGTTCGCGGCGGCGCGAGCCGTCACGGCCGTGCGGACCACCGCGGCCCCCTCCAAAGAAGGGCCGCCGAGCGCCTCCCGCCGGACCGCCGGCCTGCCCGCCGGGCGGGGTCTGCGGCTTGAATTGTTGGTTGTTCTGTTCGCTCATAAGGGTCACAGTATAAGTCCGCCTTTTCTCGCGCCTTCGGCGATCGCCTTGACCCTCCCATGGTAGCGATAGGCGCCGCGATCGAAGACCGCTCTCGCGATGCCGGCCGCCCGTGCTTTCTCGGCCAGGAGTTCTCCCAGTGCGTGCGCCTGCGCGACCTTCGGCTTCTTCCGGTCAGCGGCCGAAAGATCTTTTGCGGAAACAGCGGCAAGCGTAGAACCCTTGTCGTCATCGATGAGCTGGGCATAACTCAAACGATTGCTCCGGAAGACCGATAGGCGAGGAGCGGATGCGGTGCCAAATATCCGCGCTCGCGTGCGCTTTGTTCTCCTCGCCCTGATCTGATTTTTTTGAGTTCTGCTGTTCATGGTTTTTATGAGGCGGCGCTGGCGACCTTCTTGCCGGCCTTGCGGCGGACCACTTCGCCTCGGTAGCGGATGCCTTTGCCTTTGTACGGCTCCGGTTTTTTAAGCGCGCGCACTTTGGCAGCCGTCTGGCCGACCAACTCCTTGCTCACGCCCGAAAACCGTATGGTCGTGTTCTTTTCCACCGCGGCCGTCACACCCTCGGGGACCTCGAACTTCACGGGGTGCGAATATCCCAACGAAAGCGAAATGGTGTTGCCCTCGAGCGCGGCGCGATATCCCACGCCCTCGATATCCAGCACCTTCGAAAATCCCTCGCTCACGCCCGTGACCGCGTTCTTAAGATGCGCGCGCATCGTACCCCAATTCGCCAACGCCTGCTTGTCCGAGCCGGTTGCCGTGACAGAGAGCTCTCCGTCCTTTTGCTCCACCCGGATGCGCGGAAGCAGCGGCACGCGAAGAGTTCCGAGCTTCCCCGCCACAGAAACGAAATCACTCTCAATGGCGACCGTGACGCCATCAGAAACTGCGATAGGTTTTTTTCCTACTTTTGACATAATTACCAGAGTTCGAACAACATCTTCCCCCCAACTTTTTCTCTTCGCGCCTGATCCCCCGCCATGACGCCCCTCGGCGTCGAGAGAACCGCGATGCCGTGGCCGCTTTTAACCAGTCGTATGTCCCGATAACCGGCATAGATGGCTCTTGACGGCGTGCTCACCAGGTGCACGCCGTGGATCGCCGGCGCGTCCGTCAGGACGAGTTCGATGACGCGTTTGGCGCCCCGGCCCTTGCGCACCGCGCTCTTCAAATAATTCTTCGCCACCAGGATCTCGGCGACGGCCATATCCATTGTGCTGTACGGCAATTTAAGCGACCCTTTCTTGGCCGCCTGCGCGTTCTTTATTCTGATCAACATGTCGTAATACATGATAGGTTCCGCGTTACCAGGACGCTTTCTTGACGCCGGGGATCTCGCCGCGGCTCGCCAGTTCGCGGAAACAGATGCGGCAGAGGCCGAAGGCGCGCATGGTGCCGCGTTTGCGGCCGCAGCGGAAACACCGGCGCACGAGGCGCGTCGAGTATTTCGGCTTCTTTTTGGACCGTGCGATTACCGATGTTTTTGCCATTGTAGTGGTATTCCCAGCGTCTTGTAGAACTCGAGTGCCCGATCGCGGTCGCGCAGCGTCGGCACGATGGTGACCTCAAAACCGAAACTCACTTTCGTGTGCTCGGGACTGATCTCGGGAAACACGATATGTTCCCGGATGCCAAGCGTCAAGTTTCCGTCGCGATCGACGTTCGAGAGCGGGAGGCCGCGAAAATCGCGCACGCGAGGAAGCACCGCATGCACGAGCCGCTGCACGAAGTCCGATGCCCGCTTGCCGCGAAGCGTCGCTCGAAGGCCGACCGTTTGGCCCATGCGAAGCTTAAAACCGGCGATGGACTTCTTCGCGGCTCGAAGTTGCGGCTTCTGGCCGGTGATCGCGGCAATATCTTTCACGATCTCGGGGAGAAGCTTCTCCTCGAACTGCGGCTGCTGGCTCATCCGGCCCACGCCGCAGTTCACCACCACCTTTTCGATTGTTATGCGGTCGCGTTGCATGATTTGCAATATCGTACCTTGCGGTCGCCTTCCGTGCGATAGCCGGTGCGGGTCGCTTCTTTACAGTTCGGACAGACCAGCATCACGTTCGAAGCGTGCATCGGCCGCGCTACGGAGATGACCTGTCCTTTTTCGCCCTGACGCCGCGGACGAGTGTGCTTTTTGTACAAGTTCAGCCCGTCGACGGCCACACGCTCGCGGCCGGAATCGACGGCGATAACCGTACCGGTTTTGCCGCGTTCCTTGCCCGAGAGCACCCTTACATTGTCGCCCTTCTTGATCTTCATGGTCGTATTACACTATTTCTTCGGCCATGGTCATGAGCTTGTCATACCCCATTTCCTTAAGCTCGCGGGGCATCGGGCCGAACACGCGGGTCGCAACCGGTTCGAGTTTGTTGTCGATGATAACGCCGGCGTTCTCGTCGAAGCGGACATACGAGCCGTCGGGTCGGCGAATGGAGTTCCGCTGGCGCACGATGAGCACGCGCACCTTATCCTTCTTTTTGACGTTCTTGCGCGGCTCGGCGGTCTGCACCGAAGCGACAACGACATCGCCAACGGCCGCATAACGGCGGCGGGTGCCTCCAAGAATGCGGAAACAACGGGCGATCTTGCCGCCCGAGTTGTCCGCTATTTTGATCAAGCTGCGTTCTTGTATCATAGGTTACGCTTTACCGACGCTCTTCCACCTTTTTTCGCGCGAAAGCGGCCGGGTTTCCTCGATGATCACGTGGTCGCCGGTTTTGTATTCATTGTGCTCATCATGGGCCTTGAACGTCGTACGCACCTTGTAATATTTCAGGTATTTGGGGTGCTTTTTGAGCCGCTCCACGGCAACCACGCGCGTCTTCATCATCTTGTCGGAGATGACGACGCCCTGGAGGCTTCTTGTTTTCTTAACGGTTTCCTGCATTGATGAAGGTTTTTATTCGTGCGACGGTCTGTTTGAGGTCGCGGAACTCCTTGAGTTGAGCGGATTTCCCCATGGCCAGGTCCGCCCTCAAGACGCGAAGCTTTTCCCATTTCTCCGCAAGGAGTTTCTGGAGCTCCGCCGCCGGCCTCTTCTTTAATTCATTGATCTCTGTCCGTTTCATAGCATGGTTATTCCTTTGCGACAAATTTCGTCTTGACCGGCAATTTGTGGCCCGCGAGGCGGAGCGCCTGCCGCGCCGTCTCCTCCGATACGCCGTCCATCTCGAAGAGTATGCGCCCGGGCTTTACCGGAACCACATAATGATCGACGGCGCCCTTGCCCGAACCCATGGTGACTTCCGGCGGTTTTTGAGTGATCGGCTTGTCGGGAAAGATCCTGATCCACACATTGCCCTCACGCTCTACGAAATTCGAGATCGCGCGGCGCGCGGCCTCGATCTGGCGGGAATTGACCCATGCGGCCTCGAGGGCCTTCAGGCCGTACGAGCCGTACGAGACGTTCGTCCCGCGCGACTCGAACAAGCGCTTCCGGGAGCGCCCCTTGTGCCACTTGCGATGTTTTACTTTCTTCGGGATTAGCATGGTCTCTTACGAAAAGCGCTTCATGTTCGGCGTTTCGCCCTTCGTTTTCTTCTCGAAGACCTCGCCTTTATACATCCAGACCTTGATGCCGATGGTGCCGAAGGTCGTGAAGGCGGTCGCCTCTCCGTAGTCGATGTTCGCGCGAAGCGTCTGAAGCGGCAGCTTGCCCTTTGCGAGCCACTCGTCGCGCGAGATCTCTGCGCCGTCCAGACGGCCAGCCATGCGGATCTTCGCACCCAGGATATCCCTGTTCTGCATAAGCTGTTCGAGGGTCTTTTTCATCAACCGCCGGAACGGCATGCGCTTTTCGAGTTCCCAGGCAAGTTGCTGGGCGGTAAGAAGAGCGGACGACTCGGAGCGTTTCAGCTCTTCTATCGAAAGATTGACGCTCTGCGGCGCATGCGGCCGCTCCTTGCCGAGCTTGCGGAGCGCTTTCTCGATCGCTTTTTTAAGGTCCTCTGCCCCCTGACCGCCCCGCCCGATAATAAGACCCGGACGCGCCGCGCGCACCATGATGCGGCACGCTCCGGCAGTGCGGCTGATCTCGATCGCGACAACGCCCGCCTGGCTTATCTTTTCCTTGACCGTGCGGCGGATGACCATGTCTTCCTCGAGGAGGTTCCGGAAGTTCTTACGGACGAACCACCGCGATTGCCACGGCTTCACGATACCGAGACGGAACGAATTTGGATTGATCTTGTGTGCCATGGTTATACGGATTTCCGCTGGAACAAGCGCTTGAAAAGCCCTGCGTGCTTCGGGGCGGGTCGAACCGCCTCTTCTTTCTTCTCGCGCTCCGGCGCCGCCTTCTTGGCGGACGCTTTCTGCTGCTTTACCTTCTTCTTGACGGTGATAGTGAACCGTTCCGCGAGCGGCTGTTTGGTTTCGGCCAACACCATCGTTACGTGGCTCATCTTCTTCTGGATCATTGAAGCCGAGCCGCGTGCGCGCGGCATAAAACGCTTAAGCATCGGGCCTTGGTCAACTCTGATCTCCTCGATCACCAGGCGGTTAGGGAGAAGCTGTTTGTTGTTCTTGGCGTTCGCCACGGCCGAGCGCAGAAGTTTAAGAAGCGGCCGCGCGGGACGGCGCGGAGAGAGCGTGAGCTGCGCTTCGGCCTCCCCTACCGGCAAGCCGCGAATAAGGTCCGCTACGGCGCGAACTTTGCGGGGCGCAACGCGCAGGTAGTGCAATGCGGCTGTTTGACGGATGCCGCTCAACTGGTCTCGTGTGATCTTTGCGTTGGCCATTATTTTTTAGCCGTTTGAGGCGCGGGAACCGCCGCGGCAGCTTCCTTGCCCGCTTCAAGCTCCCGCTGCATTTTGCCTCCATGCTTAACGAACTTGCGCGTGAGCGCGAATTCCCCCAATCGATGGCCGATCATGTCTTCTGTTACCAGCACTTCGATGAAGCTTTTGCCGTTATGCACGCCGAACACGAACCCGACCATCTCGGGAGATATCTCCGAATCGCGAGACCACGTCTTAATAACGGTCCGGTCCCCCGATTTCAGGCCGGCGATCTTCCCCAGAAGTTTCGGGTCCACGTAGGGACCTTTTTTTGTTGAGCGCGACATGGGATTATTTTTTCCTTCTGCTTACAATGAACGGATTGCTCCACTTTTTCCTGTTGCGGGTCTTGCGGCCGCCGGTAACCTTGCCCCAGGCGGTCTTCGGCCGCTTGGTGCCGCGCAACGCGCGGCCCTCGCCGCCGCCGTACGGGTGGTCTACCGGGTTCATCGCCGAACCGCGTACCGTCGGGCGAATGCCCAACCACCGCGAACGGCCCGCCTTGCCGATCGTCGTTAAGCTGTGGTCGGGATTCGACACCTGGCCCAACGTTGCAAAGCCGTCCCAGAGCACTTTGCGCACCTCGCCGGAGGCCATCTTGAGATGCGTGTGGCCGTCTTCGTGAGCCAAGACCTGCAGAGACGTGCCCGCCGAGCGAGCCAATACGCCGCCCTGGCCGGGACGCAGTTCCACGTTATGGACCACGGTTCCGACCGGAATGTTCTTGAGCCGCATGCGGTTGCCGTTCTTCTGCGGCGCGGAGTCCGAGGTCACGACCTCCTCGCCCGTCTTGACGCCGTGAGCCGCGAGGGCGTACGCCACCTGTCCGTCGCGGTAACGAAGGCGCGCGATAAAGCAGGTCCGGTATGGATCGTACTCGATGGCCTCGATCGTCGCCGGGATGTCCATCCGCTGCTGCCGGAAATCAACAAGGCGGTACAGTTTTTTGTTGCCGCCTCCCTGGTGGCGCACCGTGATCCGGCCCTGGTTGTTCCGCCCCGCGTGTTGCTTGAGATTGCGCAAAAGACGCTTGACCGGACGCTCTTTGGTGAGCGTGCCGTAGTCAACCGTTGTCATGTGCCGCCGCGAGGGCGTTGTGGGGGCGTAGTGCCGCATGTTATTTCGGAATAATGTCGAGCGTCTGGCCCGTTTTAAGGGTCACGATCGCCTTCTTATACCTCGTACCCGGCGTGAACGTGCGCATGAACCGGCTCTTTCTTCCCCGGGCGTTCACGATGTGAACCCCGACCGCATCCACGCCGTAGAGCTTCTTGAGGGCCTTCTTTATCTCGTTCTTGGTCGCTTCGGGTTTCACCATAAAAACATACTTGCCCATCCTGCTCAAGGCGTTGGCTTTTTCGGTGACCCACGGTTTTTTAATAAGGGAGAGGTCGGCCATATCAGCGGACAAATGCTTTTTCCATTTGCTGAAGCGCCGGTTGTTCGATTACCACGTACTTGCGGCGCAAGAGGTCGCGCACGTTGATCGCGTCGGGCGCCATGCTTTCCGCGCCGTTCAAGTTTCTGGCCGCTCGACGGAACATCGGCGCCCCTTCTTTCGCGGGAATGATAAGCGCGTTCGCCTTTCCCTTGCCGAGAAGCGCGCCCAAGAGGCCCGCCACCAACTTTGTTTTTGGCTCGGAAACGTCGAACGACCGGACGATGCGGAGCTCGCTCTCCTTCGTCTTTTGCGAAAGGACCGAGAAGAGGGCCGCGCGGCGCATCTTTTTGTTGATCTTCTTTTCGTAGTTCCGTTCCTTGAGCGGGCCATGCGTCACGCCGCCGCCTTTCCACAGCGGAGAGCGTATCGAGCCGTGCCGCGCCCGGCCGGTCCCTTTCTGACGCCACGGCTTCTTGCCGCCGCCCCGGACCTCTCCGCGTCCCTTGGCATGCGCCCAAGGATGGCGCGCGTTGGATTCAAGCGCCGTAAGCACCTGATGCACCAGATCGGGGTTCCATTTCTGGCCGAACATTGCCTCCGGCAGTTCCGCCTTGCCGCTCTTCGAACCGTCTGCGTTGTAGAGATCGACTTGTATCATAGATGGACAGGTTCTTTTATCCGCGGATCTCGAGCAGCGTGCCCCGGTGTCCGGGCACCGCTCCTTTGAGCATTAAAATATTCTTCTCCGCATCGACGCTCGCCACTTCGAGGTTCTTCACGGTCACTCGTTCGACGCCCATGTGGCCGGCCATGCGGCGGCCGGGAACGACCCGCTGGGGAGCCGTTGAGCCGATGGAGCCGGGCGCGCGATGGCGGTTCTTCTGGCCGTGCGTCTTGGGGCCGCCATGGAAGCCATGCCGCTTTACGCCGCCCTGGAATCCCCGCCCCTTCGTGAACCCGCTCACGCTGACGCGGTCACCCTCCGCAAAAACTGAGACATTGAGCGCATCCCCGGCCTTCTCGGCGGGCGCGGAAACGCGAAACTCGCGCCGTTTCTTGCCAAGCGCGAGTTGAATGGCCTCGTACCCGTCTTTATCGCTGGTCCGGACGAGCGAAACCGTGTTCGGCAATGCCTGAATAAGCGTGACGGGGATCACTTTTTCGCCCTTCCAGATCTGGGACATAATCCCTTTTTTCCCAAGCAGAATTTTTGCCATGGCGACTTTGAGATCGCATGAGTAATGGAACCTCTCTCAGTAATAATTCCCAACGCGATACTGGCCAAATGCCACCAGGTCGAGGCGCGACGAGGAGGCTATAGCCGGTGCTATGCCGACGAGGAGCAACAAAGGACTGGGGGCATTTGGCCGTATCCCGAAGGGTTGCGGCCATTTCTGCGAATCACTTTGTTACTCCTCCTTGACGTACCGTTAAGGTACGACTACGTCGTCGTGCCGCGTGCTTCGCAGAAATTGCTCGCAACGCGTTTGAGGATTGTTACTGAGAGAGATTCCTGGAACGCCTGCGGCGGCGGAAACCGTCGCGGGGCACATTAGTCCGCGCCTTTATGACCGAAAAGAGACGGCTAACTTCCCAAAATACTATCCGAACCTATTCGTGTTGTCAATAAAGCAAAAGCCCCGCTACGGGGCTTTTGCTTGTATGCTCTCTGATCAGACCATCTTGATCTCGATATCGACCCCGGAAGGCAGGTTGAGGTTCGAGAGCGCCTCGATGATCTTCCGCGTCGGATTCAGTATATCGATGAGGCGCTTGTGCACCCGAAGCTCGAACTGCTCCCTTGAGTCCTTATGGACGAACGTGGAGCGGTTCACCGTATAGCGATGTATCTCGGTCGGCAAGAGGACGGGACCGACGACCTCGCCGTCGTTCCGTTCGGCCGTCTCAATGATCTGACGGCACGAATTATCGATCAGCTTATGGTCGTAGGCGCGCACCCTGAGCCGAAGCTTTTCTTTATGTGTTTCCTCCTTTTTTTTCGCCATAGTGACCACGCCCGCCGATCTCAAGGAACAACCGAGTGCCGTACCTGTGATTACTTCGCGATCTTCATCACGACGCCCGCGCCCACGGTCTTGCCTCCTTCACGGATCGCGAAGCGCTGCTTTTCCTCGAGCGCGACCGGCGCAATAAGTTTCACCGTGATCTTCACCGTATCGCCGGGCATGACCATCTCCATGCCGGCCGGAAGCTCTACCTCGCCCGTCACGTCCGTCGTGCGGATATAGAACTGGGGCTTGTAGCCCTTGAAGAACGGCGTGTGGCGGCCGCCCTCCTCCTTGCTCAAAACATACACTTCCGCCTCGAAGTCGGTGTGCGGCGTAACGGAACCCGGTTTGGCGATCACCTGGCCGCGTTCCACGTCCTCCTTTTTCAAGCCGCGGAGAAGAATGCCGACGTTGTCGCCCGCGCGGCCTTCGTCCAAGAGCTTATTGAACATCTCAATGCCCGTAACAACCGTTTTTTGGGTGGGGCGGAGACCGATAACCTCGACCTCTTCGTTGACCTTAACGATGCCGCGTTCCGCGCGGCCGGTAACCACCGTGCCGCGGCCTTCGATTGAGAACACGTCTTCGATGGGCATAAGGAACGGCTTGTCGATATCGCGAACCGGCTCGGGAATAGCGTTGTCGAGCGCATCAACAAGGTCGAGGATCGGCTTCACTGCTTCTTCGTCGAGCGATTTCGCCTCGAGCGCCTTCAAGGCCGAACCGCGGATGACCGGGATCTCGTCGCCGGGGAATTCGTATTTCTTCAAGAGTTCCCGCACCTCGGATTCCACAAGATCGACGAGCTCCTTATCGGAAACCATGTCCACCTTGTTCAGGAACACCACAAGCGCCGGAACGCCTACCTGACGCGCCAAAAGAATGTGCTCGCGCGTTTGCGGCATCGGGCCGTCCGTGGCCGAGACCACCAGGATCGCGCCGTCCATCTGCGCAGCGCCCGTGATCATGTTCTTGATGTAGTCGGCGTGGCCGGGAGCGTCCACGTGCGCGTAGTGCCGCTTCTCCGATTCGTACTCGGAGTGGTGCAGGGCGATCGTGATGCCGCGCGCCTTCTCCTCGGGAGCGTTGTCGATCTGATCGACCGACTCCTCCTTCTTGGCCAAGCCCTTCATGTGGAGCACGTGCGTGAGCGCGGCGGTCAAGGTCGTCTTGCCGTGGTCAACGTGCCCAATGGTGCCGACGTTCACGTGCGGCTTCTTACGTTCGAATTTTTCTTTCTCTGCCATCGTTCAATAATGATTAATTATGTATGACCTTTTTAACTTACCAAGTGTAGGGGGAGGGCCGCTTCTTGTCAACTACAGCGGGATTTTATTGATGTCGATGGTCTCCCAATCCCGCTTCAGGTCCTCGATCTGGCGCTCGACCTTCTGGTATTCGACCCAGGTCATGACCACGTACCGCGGCTCTTCGCCCTCGAGCACGATGCACTTTCCGCTCCCCGCCCGGAGCACCTCTTTGATCTTGTCGAACGTGCTTCCGTCTTCCATTGCTTGTTACTTCTTTCCCTCGACGATGAGCTGGGCGATCGAAGCCGGCACTTCTTCATAGTGGTCGGCCTGCATCGTGAAGCTGCCCCGTCCCTGGGTCATCGAGCGGAGCTTGGTCGCGTAGCCGAACATTTCGGAGAGAGGAACTTTGGCGTCGATCACCTTGACCTGGCCGCGGTCGTTCATGGCCTCGATAGCGCCCCGTTTGGCGCTCATATCGCCCGTTACGTCGCCCAAGAATTCTGCCGGGGCTATCACCTGTATCGCCATGATGGGTTCGAGGATGACGGGCTTGGCGCGCCGCGCCGCCTCCTGGAGCGCCATGGAGCCGGCGATCTTGAACGCCGCCTCGGAAGAGTCAACTTCGTGATAGGAGCCGTCGTAGAGCGTGACTTCGAGATCGGTGAGCCGGTAGCCGGCGACCACCCCCTTGTCGAGCGCCTCACGGATGCCTTTTTCAACCGGCGCAATGAACTCCTGCGGAATGGCGCCGCCCTTGATGGCGTTCAAGAACTCAAAACCTTTGCCGCGCTCAAGCGGTTTCACTCTGAGCCGCACGTGGCCGTACTGGCCGCGGCCGCCGGACTGGCGGATGTATTTGCCTTCCGCCTCGGCCTCGTTCCTGATGGTTTCCTTGTACGCCACCTGCGGGCGGCCGACATTGGCCTCGACGCTGAACTCGCGCTTCATGCGCTCCACGATGATCTCGAGATGGAGCTCGCCCATGCCCGCAATGATCGTCTCGCCTGTTTCGATGTCGCCCGAGACCCGGAAGGTCGGGTCTTCCTCCGAAAGGCGGCGAAGCGCGATGCCCATTTTTTCCTGGTCCGCTTTCGTCTTGGGTTCGATCCGCAGGTTAATGACCGGCTCGGGGAATATGATCTTCTCCAAGATGATGGGGTGCTCGGGATCGGAGAGGGTATCGCCGGTCGTGGTGTTCTTAAGACCGACCAGCGCGCCGATCTCGCCCGCATAGATCTCGTCGATCTCCTCGCGGTCGTTCGCGTGCAGGCGCACGATGCGGCTTATCCGCTCCTGCTCCCCTTTTAAAGAGTTCAGCACGTAGATGCCCTTCTTAAGCGTTCCGGAATACACGCGGAAGAAGGTGAGCGAACCGACATAGGGGTCGCTTGCGATCTTGAAGGCGAGCGCGGTGAAGGGCTCCTGGTCGTTCGGCTTTCGGAAAATGTCCGTACCCGTCTTCGGATCTATGCCTTTCGTCGGCGGCATATCGGTCGGCGCCGGCAGGTAATCGATAACGGCATCGAGCGCGAACTGGACGCCCTTGTTCTTGAGCGCGGAACCGCAGAGGACCGGAACGAGGTCCACCGCGATCGTCGCCGTGCGCAGAACGCGTTTGACGTCGGCAAGCTCCGCCTCTTTTCCCTCGAGATAGCGGCTCATGAGCGCGTCATCGTGCTCGACGATCCGTTCGATGAGCTCTGCGCGGCGCTTCTTTGCCTCCTCGAGCATGTTCGCCGGGATCTCCGCCTCCACGATGCGCTCCCCCTTCTCGCCCTCAAAGCGGTAGGCCTTCATCTCGAGAAGATTTACGACGCCCTGGAATTCCTGCTCCAGGCCGATCGGCAGCTGGAGCGGTATCGCGTTCGGGTTTAGGCGCTCCTGGATGGACTTCAGGCTGTTCTCGAAATTCGCGCCGGTGCGGTCAAGCTTGTTGATGAAACAGATGCGCGGAACTTTGTACTCGTCAGCGTAATGCCAGTTCGTTTCGGACTGCGGCTCGACGCCCGCGACGCCGTCGAAGACGACGACCGCGCCATCCAAGACGCGGAGCGAACGCTTCACCTCGACGGTAAAATCGATGTGGCCGGGCGTATCGATGAGATTGAAGCGATGTTCAAGGGTCTTATCCCCCTTCGCGTAGGTCGGCACCCAGAAACAGGTCGTTGCCGCGGCGGTAATGGTGATGCCGCGCTCGCGCTCCTGTTCCATCCAGTCCATGACCGTGTCGCCTTCGTGCACCTCGCCTATCTTGTGCGAAACGCCGGTATAGAACAGCACGCGCTCGGACACGGTTGTTTTGCCCGCGTCGATGTGCGCGATGATGCCGAAATTACGGACTTTTTCGATCGGCTACGTGCGTGGCATACGGCGGAGCGAACGGCCTTCTTATCGTCTCGCAAAATGCGCAAAGGCGCGGTTCGCTTCCGCCATTCTGTGCACGTCGAGCTTCTTTTTAATGGCCGAGCCCTCGTTCTTCGACGCGAGGATAAGTTCTTCGGCGAGCTTTTCCGCCATGCGGCGGCCCTTCTTGGCTCGAGCCGCGTCAATGAGCCACCGGCATGCGAGCATGAAACGCCGCTCGGGGCGCACCTCGCGCGGCACCTGGTAGTTCGCGCCGCCCACGCGGCGGGAAGAGACCTCGACGACCGGAGAGGCGTTCTCCAGCGCTTTTTCGAAGACCGCCAAGGGTTCTTGCTTGGCGTTCTTTTTGACGATGTCGAACGCGTCATAGAGCACCCCTTCGGCAACCGATTTTTTGCCTTCCTGCATCAGGTAATTCACAAAACGCCCCACGGCGATAGAGCCATGAACGATGTCGGGACCGAAATGCTTCCGGTAGACGCGCTTCTTCCTCATGTTACTTTTTTGCGCCTTTCGCGCCGTATTTCGAGCGCTGCTGCTTTCTATTCTTTACG
>CAYSDW010000007.1:0-13345 GCA_964429925.1 uncultured Candidatus Saccharibacteria bacterium
GCCCCCGTAGCTCAATGGATAGAGCGACGCTCTTCTAAGGCGTTGATGTGGGTTCGATTCCTACCGGGGGCGCACTACTCCGTCGCCCGCTCAAGCTTCGCGATCTCGCTTAAAAACTTGCTGTTCAGGTCATTGATCGCGGCAACCTCCTTGTTGATGTTGCCGATCAGTTCATCCACGGAAGGCGCGCCGGGCGCGAGCCCCTCGAACTTCCTGCGCAGCGCCTCGAGAAGCTGGGCAAGGTATTCGCTGTAGGTGACGAGTTTCCCCATGAGCGTCACTTCGTAATTCACCGCCTGAAGCGCGGTCGAGCGCGCGTCTGTCCCCGATATCTGCGCGACCGCGCTCGTCATCGTCGAAAGTTCGCGCGAAAGCAAAGCGGCGTACTCGCGCATCTCGCGACTGCGTTTCTGCTCTTCTGCCACAAGGTTGAACGCGTCGGCATACTTCCCTTCTTGGTCCAGCTTGTGTATCGCGTCGAGTTGCCGCGCCGTCTCACCCGACAGACGCACGATCTCTTCGGCGACGATCGCCCCCCTTCCTTTCGCCTCGAGAAACTCGCGCGGAATGACCACGCGCTGGGCGCCCAAGTAGACCCACAGAAGATAGGCCAAGAGCGTGACGAAAAAGAGCAGCCCAAAGAGCCGAATTCGCCGCGGAACATTTGTAAGATAGGCGCCCAGCATGTACTCTATTTTTAGTAAATAGAAGGGAAAAAGCAAACGCCGAGGAGCGAGGATGGAACGAGGAGGCGAAACATCATCGTTCTCCGAGCCCGAAGGCGAAAAGTGAAACGAACGCGGGTGTCGTATAGTGGCTATTATACCTCTCTTCCAAAGAGGAGATGGCGGTTCGATTCCGCTCACCCGCTCCACCGCAGTTCTCCTCCCGTACCCGTTCTGGTATCCTAAGAGTGAAAAAATCGTAAGATAAAGAACCCCATGAAACAACGCATCATGCTGTGTGCCGCTCTCACGGGACTTGCTCTCGCCGGACTTCTCGTTGCGCGCGCGCTCCAAAACAACGCACCGCGCACCGCCGATACGGGACCCTCGACCGCCTCCCTCATCGAGCACGCAACGCCGGCGGCGGAAGAGTCCTCGAACGCCTCTTCCTCGACGCCTTCGGGCCTCGAGGCCTTCAAAAATATACCAAGCGAAGCCGGAGCCCTCGACTCCCTTCTCGACTCCCTTTCCCGTTGATCAGGGTAACTTTTGGCGGCAGTATTCGTTTCCTATGGTAGATGGCGAAGAAAAGTTAATTGGACGCGCCATAGTGGGTGAGTCCTCTGCCTTCGGCCTCCTCTACGACGGATATCAGCCGAAAATCTATCGGTTCATTCTCGTGAAGGTTGGCCACCGTGAGGAGGCAGAGGACCTCACTCACCAAGTGTTTTTGAAAGCCTGGCAGAACATCGGGACGTACCAAGAGCGAGGGATCCCCTTCTCGGGATGGCTGTACCAGATCGCGCGGAACCAGGTCATCGACCACTACCGCACGAAAAAAGTGCACGCCTCGCTCGACCTCCTCGAGGACGAGATCCCGTCGGAATGCCGGCTTGAGCACGCGCTCGAGTCGGCATTCTCCCTCGAACAGGTCCGGAAGGTGATGAAACAGCTTACGCCGGACCAGGAAGACGTGCTCCTCTTGCGTTTTGTGGACGACCTCTCCATTAGGGACGCCGCAAAGACGCTCAAGAAGAGCGAGGGCGCGGTCAAACTCCTCCAGTACCGGGCCATCGAGAAACTCAAGGACCTGTTAAATACCGAACACAACGACAATGAATAAGACGACTGCAAGCGACAGCGTGAGTGCATTCTTGCACGCCATACGGTCCATCGCCCCTCGAGAGGCCTATTCGGCGCGTTCGAAAGAGTTGATCCTCCGCGCGCCCCGGCTTACGCGGCTGACGTTCACCGAGGTGATGGTGCGAGGCCTCGAGAGCTTGCGTCTCTCAAGCGCCCTCGTGCTTACGAGCGGGCTTATTCTTCTCCTTCTCGGCGGTCTCCCGTATTTAAAGACCACGCTGCCGCTCCGCGTTGCCGGCATTGATCCCGGCGTGATCCAGGCGGAGGAACGGGAGATCCAATTGGCATTGAACGAACTCGCCTACTACGAGGATTCTTCCCAAAGCGTACGCAACGCATTGAGCGAATCCTTGCGCAAAGGCCCGGGACAACTTTCTCCCACCGTCCTCAAAAAAGAAGCCGGGCAGGCGCAAACCTCCGAGCCCCTGAACGAATCGATCGATGCGGCGCTTAAGGCGCTCACCCAGTAACCGCCAATGCACATCATGCGCATACAGCGACTTCCTGTTGCCGCCCTCTCTCTTGTTCTGCTGTTCGTTCTCGGCACGCCGGGAATTTCTTTTGCGCAAACGCCGCAAGCGATAGCGCGCACGTCCGCGCAGGAAAGCGTAAGCGCGCAAGCATGCGACATCGAGAACAGCTTGAGCGCCTTTCTCGCGATCAAGGACCAGGCAAGCGGCAAGACCACCGTCCAGCCGACCGAGGAGTTCCGCCTCCAAAAAACACTTTTGCAGAAGATCATCGGCTGCATGGGAGGCGAAACGGACGCGATGGAAGCAACGCTCCGCGATCTTGGCGAGATCCCCGCAAGCGATAGCGTGAGCGCGGACCTGAAGGATATCCGCGACGAGTTTTTAACAACGCTCGACGAGTACCGCGGCCGTTTTAATGACGAGGCGCGCCGCCTTCGCGAGATCCCGGAACTCAAGGACGTAAAGCAGTTCGCCAAGGACCTTTTTGAATGGCGGGAAAAGACCTATCGCCCCGCGCTCCGGCAAATGCTGGCGCTTTCCTCCATCGTGCATGGAAAAGAATCCTTGAAGACGGCCTCGGCCCGCATTCAAAAGATCAACGCCGCGCTCCGCACGCTTGGCCTCGCGGGCAACCGCGAGCTCCGGGTCCTTCTCGATAAGGCGGCAAAAAACCTTAAGGACGCTGATGCGTTGAACGCCAAAGCGCTCGACCTTTTCCTTGCGATAGCGCGGCCCGTGCCGGAACCCGCAAGCGGCAGTGTGAGTTCCAGCGTGAGCGTAACGGCCGGAGAAGAACTCCTCCACCCCACATCGACTGCGGCGAGTGCGAGCGCAAGCGAGAAGGCGAGTGCGCTTGTTCCCGAAACAAGCGCGACCAGCACAAACGCTGTTGCGCCGGTAAAGACGGAGGAGAAAAAGGAACCCGCTCCGGCGCCAAGCGATGTGGCGAAAGAATCGCTCCTTAAAGTCCGTGACGCCTACCGCCTTTTTGCGAACGTGAGCGACGTGGTCGGCCGGATCCTTCGGTAACAAGAAACCGATCCGCTCGCTAAAAAGCCCCTCCGCCAGCTGGCGGAGGGGCTTTTTAGATAAAACCGCTTCTTGCTTACTTAACCGCTTCCTTCAGCGCCTTGCCGGCGCGGAATTTCGGCTTGACGGACGCGGCGATCTGGATCTTCTCGCCCGTCGCAGGGTTCCTTCCTTCGCGCGCCGCGCGCTTCGCGACACGGAACGTGCCGAACCCGGTGATCGCGACCTCTTCGCCGCGGCCCATGGTCTTTTCGATCGTGTCGAAGACCGCCTCAACGGCCGCCTTCGCTCCCGACTTCGTCTCCATGCCCGTGGCTTTCATTACCGCCTCTATAAGACCTTCTTTCGTCATGTGCGATGTACGTTTGGTGATTCGACCTTTCGCTTAGCTGCGATACAACCAGTATAGCATACCAGGGGCATGCGCAAGGTCCTCCTAGCGAGCGTACTCCACGGCGCGCATCTCGCGGATGACGTTCACCTTGATCTCGCCCGGGTACTTAAGCTCGGCCTCGATCTTGCCAGCGATGTCGCGGGCAAGCTGGAGCGCCCCGAAGTCGTCGATCTTCTCGGGAAGCACGAAGACCCGCACCTCGCGGCCCGCGGAGAGGGCATAGGCCCCTTTTACGCCCGGGAAGCCCGCGGCCAGCGCCTCAAGGTCTTGGAGCCGCTTGATGTAGTTCTCGACCGAATCGCGCCGCGCGCCGGGACGGGCCGCCGAAAGGGCGTCCGCCGCCGTCACGATGTAGGACTCCGGCGTCGAGAACGGATACTCCTCGTGGTGCGACTCCATCGCCCGGATCACGAGCTCGTCGATGCCGTACTTTTTGAGTATCTTGCGGCCCAACTCCACATGCGTGCCCTCGACGTCGTGGTCGATGGCCTTGCCGATATCGTGGAGCAACGCGCCCTTCTTCGCGACCTCGACGTTCGCCTTGAGGTCCGCCGCCATCATCGCCGAGATGTGCGCCATCTCGACCGAGTGGATAAGCACGTTCTGCCCGTAACTGGTCCTAAAGTGCAGACGGCCCAAAAGCTGGATGATCTCCTTCGGCAGATCGTAGATGCCGACCTCAAAGGCAGCCGCCTCGCCTATCTCCTGCATGCGCTTTGCCACTTCCTGACGCGCCTCTTCCACGCGCTCCTCGATGCGCGCCGGCTGGATGCGGCCGTCTTTAATGAGCTTCTCGAGCGCCATGCGCGCTATCTCGCGGCGCAAGGGATCGAACGAGGAGATGAGAATGGTGTCCGGCGTCTCGTCGATCACGAACTCAACGCCGGTCGCGCGTTCAAGGGCGCGGATATTGCGGCCTTCACGGCCGATGATCTTGCCCTTGAGCTCCTCGCTGGGCAGCTGGAACGAGCTCGTGGTGAGTTCGGAGACGTGCGAGCGCGCGTAGCGCTGGATGGCCACCGTCATGATCTCGACGGATTTCTTTTCGAGCTCATCGCGCCTGTCCCGCTCCAGTTTCTGGACAGCGAGCGCGACGTCCTGACGATAGTTCTCCTCGACGTCCTTAATAAGCCGCGCCCGCGCCTCTTCGACGGTGAGACCGGAGAGCTTCTCGAGCTCCTTTTCCGCGCGCACGCGCGCCTCTTCGACCTCCTGCTTCGCTTTCTTGAGTTCTTCGTCGCGACGCTCGAACGCCGACTGCCGCTCCGCCAGCCGTTGCTCGTCGCCGCGAAGACCCTCATCCTTCTTCGCCAACCGCTCCTCGGTACGGTCAAGCTGCGCCTTTCGTTCGCGCTCTTCCTTCTTTACCTCCTCGAACGAGGAGGCGGCCTTGTCCTTCGCTTCAAGGACGATCTCCTTGGCTTGATTTTTCGCCTCCTCGAGCTGGAGTTTTACTTTCTGCTCAAGCGAACTGGCGCTCTTCGCCCCGAGAATGTGCCGAACCGCATACCCCGCTCCGATCCCCGCCAACGCAAAAACGCCCCAGAGAATTTGGTTGTAATCCATAATTTATAATGCCGTTCGCTACGAAGTCCGAAACCATAAGCATCTCGAATGTTATAGGAACGTAGTTAATTGACCGCTTTGATGATAATATTGTACTGACTTTTCGTCAACCGAATGTATGCGCAGAACATACGTGCTTCTCGTGCTGGACGGCTTGGGGATCGGCAAGAAGGACCACTCGAACCCCCTCTTTATCCAAAAGCCCAAGACTATCGAGGCCCTGCGGCGCGAGTTCCCCTCCGGCTCCCTTCAGGCATCCGGCATCGCCGTCGGCCTCCCCTGGGAAGAAGAGGGCAACAGCGAGGTGGGCCACCTCACGCTGGGCGCCGGCAAGGTGCTCTACCAGCATTACCCGCGCATCACGATCGCCATCAGGGACGGGAGCTTCCTTACGAACGAAGCTCTTATGGGCGCCATACGCCACGCGAAGGAGAATAATTCGCGGCTCCACTTCGTGGGGCTTCTCACCCTGGGGAACGTGCACGCCTCGCTTGGCCATCTTCAGGCGCTTCTCGAGCTTGCCAAACGGGAAGGGGTTTCGAACGTAGCGCTCCAGCTTTTTGCCGACGGCAAGGACAGCCCGCCAAAATCGGTACGCGAACTTCTCGCAAAGCTTGAAGGAGCGGGGCCGCTCGTCGCAAGCATCTCCGGCCGCTACTACGCGATGGACCGCGACCGCCACTTCGACCGCACGGAACGGACCTACCGCGTGCTTCTGGGCGAGGGCGATGTGGCGGAAAGCGTCGAAGTGGCGGCCGACGCCGCCTACCGGCGCAATTTGGTCGACGAGTTCCTGCCGCCGGTCGTGATCGGAGCGGAACCGCGCGGCATCCAGTCGAACGACGCCGTCGTCTTCTTCAACTTCCGCGAGGACAGCATGCGGCAGATCACGGAGCCGTTCCTCAAGCCGGAATTCGACGCATTCCCCATTGAGCCGCGCGAGAACCTCTACGTCGCCACCATGACGCTGTACGAGGAGAGATTTACCAATCCGGTCGCCTTCCCGTCGGAACGCGTGGAAGAGTCGCTCGGCAAGGCGCTCTCGGATGCCGGCAAGATCCAGCTTCGTATCGCGGAGACGGAAAAATACGCCCATGTCACGTACTTCTTCAACGGCTACAAGGACCCGCCGTTCAAGAACGAGTACCGCGTGCTTATCCCCTCGAAAAACGTGCCGCACCATGACGAACATCCCGAGATGATGGTGCGCGAGGTCACCGATCGCGTGCTTCAAGCGATCGAAGAGGGCGGCTACGATTTTATCCTCGTGAATTTCGCCAACCCCGATATCATCGCGCACACGGGCAACTTCGAAGCGGCGCAGAAGGCGGTGCAGGTCGTGGACGAGAACGTCGGCAGGGTCGTGCAGTCGGTCCTCGCCAACAACGGGGTCCTTCTCATTACGTCCGACCACGGCAACGTGGAGCGGATGCTCGACCCGTTGACCGGCACCCCCGAGACGAAGCACGACCCGAACCCCGTACCGGTCTACCTCGTCGCCAAGGAGTACACGCGCGCACGAGAGGCCGAAGAGGCGGAACAGAACGAGAAGATCTCGATCGGCACCCTGGCCGACGTGGCGCCCACCGTCCTCGACCTTATGGGCCTGCCCAAACCGGACACAATGGGAGGGCAGAGCCTCCTGCCTACCCTGCCGCTTTAAGCGTGGTAAAATCAGAATATCCAATGCGCTTTTTCGCTCGCATCATTTTTTCCTTTTTCTCGAACTTTCTGGCGCTGTTCCTTGCCGCGGAATACGTCGCCGGCTTTTCGATCGCGGGAGGACTGTCCGGCCTCTTGGGCGTAACGCTGGTGTTCGCCGCCATCAACGTTTTCATCCGGCCGTTCTTCAAGCTCGTCCTTTCACCCGTCATCATTCTCACGCTCGGCCTCGGAATTGTGGTCGTGAACGCCGGCATGCTTTGGTTGCTTGACTTCTTTTCGGAACAGGTTACAATACAAGGACTTGAAGCCCTCCTCTTCGCAACGCTTCTCATAAGCGCCATTCACTTCATCATCAATATTTCCGCCAGGACCTTGTTCCGCACCTGATCCATGAACTCCCCTCTCATTTCCTCGCTTCTCCCCTTTCTCCAGATCGGGGTATCGCTCGCGCTCATTGTGCTCATCCTGCTCCAGGAGCGGTCTTCCGGCATCTCGCTCCTCGCCTCCGAAAGCACGTTCTACCAGACACGGCGCGGCTTGGAACGAGTGATCTTCGGCGCCACCATCGTCCTTGCGGGCCTCTTCGCGGCTATCTCCCTTCTCTCCCTTGTTCTATAGAAAGCATCTCAACACTAATCCTCAAACGCGTTGCGAGGATGGATGCCCGCCCGCAAGGCTTGCCGACGCAAGTCGTACCTGGAAGGTACGACGAGGAGGCGTAACGCAGCGGGCGGGCATCCCAGACCGCAACCCTTCGGGATACGGCCAAATGACACCAGCCCCTTGTTGCTCCTCCTTGACGGACTCTCCGAGTACGACTGCGTCGTCGCGCCACGGTCTGGTTGTCATTTGGCCGGTATCGCGTTAGGAATTAGTATTGAGATGCTTTCCACGGCACGACAAATCTTCTCCGCTCTCACGCACGAAGAGCGCCTGGCATTTTTAGGAGCGTCCCTCGTGGCCGCGCTCTCCCTTGTGTTCCTCGGCATCAACTCCCTGAACCGCCTGACCGTGGAAGTTCCGGTGCGCGGCGGAACGTACAGCGAAGGCATCGTGGGCCAGCCAACCTACGTGAACCCCGTGATAGCGGTGAGCGAAGCGGACCGAGACCTCGTTGCTCTTCTCTATGCCAGCCTGTACGACCTGGCAGAAAAGATCGAGCCCGAAGAGAACGGGCAGTCATGGAAGGTGCGCCTCAAGGAGAACGCGGCATGGCATGACGGCCAGTTGGTCACGAGCGACGACGCGATCTTCACCATCGAAAAGATCCAGGACCCGGAGTCCCGTTCGCCGCTTGCGGCCGGCTGGCGCGGCATCTCCGCGGAACGCGTGAGCGAGCGCGAGATCCGCTTCAACCTGGCCGCACCCTATGCGTTCTTCGAGGACAACCTAAAGCGCCTCTACCCCGTGCCGAAGCACCTCTTTGCGGACATTCCGCTCGCCAACTGGCGCCTGTCCCTCTACAACCTCGAGCCGGTCGGGAGCGGCCCGTACCGGTTCACGTCAAGCGATACGCGGCGGGACGGCTACATCACCGAGTACCGCTTGGCCGCGAACGACGCCTACGCGAACGGCCGGCCATACATCGATACGTTCACGTTCAAATTCTATTCGGACGAAGAGCGGCTGCTCCAGGCGTTCAACCTCGCGCAGATCGACGGCGTGGGAGGCGTTGAACCGTCGCTTCTCCCCCGCCTCCGTCTGCGCTATCAGCTCTTTTCCCTCACCGCGCCGCGTTACTATGCTGTTTTCTGGAACGGCAGCGTGAATCCGGTTCTCAAGGACAAGAACGTGCGCCGCGCGCTCGCCCAAGCGGTGAACAAAGAAGAGCTGGCGGCCGCGATCTTCGGCGGCAATGCGGTGGTCTCCTACGGCCCCATCCCGCCCACGTTCGACACGTTCAACGCCGCGCTTGCGCAGGACATGAGCTTCTCCGAGGACCTGGCGAACTCCCTTCTCGAGAACTCCGGCTGGAAACGGGATGAGGACGGATTCCGCTTCAAAGGGAGCGGCTCGTCGAAGACCTTGATAGAGTTCAACCTCGTCGTGCCGCAGGTGCCGTTCCTCAAAGAGACGGCCGAATACCTTAAGACGGCCTGGGACGCGATCGGCGTCAAGGCGAACGTCATCCTCTTGAGTCCGCAGGACGTCGCGAGCGAGGTCATCCGCACGCGAAACTACGAAGCGCTCCTCTACGGGAACATTTTGAGCGGCAATCCGGACCTGTTCTCCTTCTGGCACTCCTCCCAGCGCTTCTCCCCCGGCCTGAACCTCGCGCTCTACGAGAACAAGACGGCGGACAAGCTCATCGAAACGGTCCGCCAGGAGAGCGACCAGGACCTCCGCGCCAAGGACCTCGAAACCCTTCAGTCGCTTATCGTCCAGGACCAGCCCGCGCTCTTCCTCTACTCGCCCAACTATCTCTATGTCGCCACGCGCTCCCTTCGCGGCTTCGAGCTTACCTCGCTTGTCACGCCGCCGGACAGGTTTCGCGGCGTCGAGAAGTGGTACGTAAAGACGGCCCGCACCTTTCAACAGTAGACAGCACAACACCCGCCCAGGTGGTGAAATTGGCAGACACGCAGCGTTCAGGGCGCTGTGACCGCAAGGTCGTGGGAGTTCAAATCTCCCCCTGGGCACAATCACTAAGGTCCGTGTTCCCAAGAACAAGCAGCGGGTGCAAGGTCGATGCACTAACCTCCTGCGCAAGAACACGCCTCTCGTGAGAAAAACAACTATGGAAGAAAAGAAAGAAAAAGAAACAGAAACAAGATCTTCCGGAGACCGCTCTGCCGGTCCCCGGAGAGCAGGCCCGCAGGCCCCCTTCGGGCGGCAGGCGGGCGGCAGACATGGCCCGGCGGCGCGAGGCGCCGCCGGAAGACCCGCCTCGCGCGGCTTCCGGCCCCACGCGGGCGGCCTGCAGAGCGGCCGAAGCCCGTTCGGCGCGAGGCCGGGCATCGCGCCCCGTCCCTTCGCAGCCAGCCGCGCGGCGCATGATCCCGACGCCGTGCGTTTCGTGCCGCTCGGCGGCCTCGAAGAGGTCGGCCGCAACATGATGTTCTTCGAGTACCGGGACGAGATCATCATCGTCGACATGGGACTCCAGTTCCCGGAAGAGGCGACGCCCGGCATCGACTTCATCATCCCGAATGTCTCCTGCCTTGAACCGAAGAAACAGAACATAAAGGCGGTCATCCTGACCCACGCCCACCTCGACCACATCGGCGCCATCCCCTACCTCATAGGCAAGATCGGCAACCCGACCGTCTACGCGACCGCGCTCACCAAGGCGATCATCGAAAAGCGCCAAGAGGAATTCCCGAACGCGCCGCGGCTCAAGATCCAGGTCGTGAAAAACTGGGACTCCTTCAAGCTTTCGAAGTACTTCGAAGCGCAGTTCTTCGCGGTCGCGCACACCGTGCCGGACACGACCGGCGTGGTCTTGAAGGCCCCGGTCGGCAACATGGTCCACTTCGCGGACTTCCGCATCGACTACGATGCGGAGGGTAACCCGCAGGGCGTCGAGGAGTACGCCAAGGTGGGCCGCATGGGCGTGCACACGCTCCTCATCGACTCGACGAACGCCGAGGAGGAGGGCATTTCGCTTTCGGAAAAGATCGTCGAGAAGAACCTCGAAGCGCTCTTTCTCCAGGCGGAAGGCAGGATCATCGTGGGCATCTTCTCCTCGATGATCACGAGGATCGGAGAGATCATCAAGATAGCCGAGAAGCTCGGCCGCCGCGTCGCCATCCTCGGACGCTCGATGAAGGACAACGTCCAGATCGCCCAGAATCTCGGCTACATCAAGCCCAAGAAGGACACCATCGTCCCCTCCGAGGAACTCCGCAAGTACCGCGACGACAAAGTGCTTATGCTCGCGACGGGCGCCCAGGGCGAGGCAAACGCGAGCTTGGCGAAGATCGTGAGCGGCGAGAACCGTTTTGCGACGATCAAGCCGGGCGACACGCTCGTCTTCTCCTCGTCTGTCATTCCCGGAAACGAGCGGAGCGTGCAGGTCCTGAAGGACAACCTCGCGCGGCAGGGCGCCATCATCCATCACTCGAAGACCGTGGACATCCACGCCTCCGGCCACGCGCCCAAGGACGACCTTAAGCTCGTGATGCGGCTCATCGCGCCCCGGCACGTCATTCCGATCCACGGCCACTTCTTCATGCGCTCGGTGAACACCCAGAACGCCAAGGAGGCGGGCATCCCCAAGGAGCGCACGCTCCTCATGGACAACGGCCAGGTGGCGCACATGACGAAGGACGCCCTCAAGCTCACGGAGGAATCCGTGCCGGCCTTCTACGTAATGGTGGACGGCCTGGGCGTGGGCGACGTAAGCGAGGTGGTGCTCCGCGACAGGCGCGTCCTTGCCGAGGAGGGCATGGTGGTCATCATCGTGACCATCGACCGCAGGAACGGCCGCATCATCAAGAACCCGGACATCATCTCCCGCGGCTTCATCTACCTCAAAGAGAACCAGGAGATGCTCGAGGAGATGCGCCGGCGCATCCGCACCGTCATCTCCCGCGTTTCTCCCAAGGAACAGGAGACGATGACGGACTACTTGAAGAACCTGCTCCGCGACCAGATCGGCCAGTATCTCTTCAACAAAACGCGCCGCCGTCCGATGGTCCTGCCCGTCGTCATCGAGGTCTAACGAAAGCGGAAAGAAAATCGCGCCCGCCTTGCCTAAGGGGGCGCGATTTTCGATACTGAATACATGGCCGAACCGGTTCTCATCTCCGGCATCCAGCCCACCGGCTCCCTCCACATCGGGAACTACCTTGGCGCGCTCAAACATTTTGTGGAGCTCCAGGATTCCGGCATATATAACTGCTACTTCTTCATCGCCGACTACCACTCCCTCACGGAGCCGTTTACGAAAGAAGAAAAAGAGCGGCAGGTCCTGGACCTCGCCGCCACCTTCCTCGCCGCCGGCCTCGACACCAAAAAATCAACGCTCTTCATCCAGTCGAGCGTCCCCGCCTCGACGGAACTTGCATGGATCTTAAGCACGCTTACGCCGTTCGGAGAACTCCGCCGCATGACGCAGTTTAAGGAGAAGGGCGGCGAGAAGGAGTCGGCGAACGTGGGCCTTTTCACCTACCCCGTGCTTATGGCAGCAGACATCCTGCTCTACGACGCGAAGGTGGTGCCCGTGGGCGAGGACCAGCTCCAGCACCTTGAACTCGCGCGCACGGTTGCGCGGAAGTTTAATACGAAATTCGGAAAAGTTTTTGTTGAGCCCAAGGCACTCATGACGGACGTCCCGCGTCTCATGAGCTTAAAGAATCCCGAAAAGAAGATGTCGAAGTCCGACCCGACGGGTTGCCTCTTTCTCGACGATGCGCCCGAGGCGATCCGGAAAAAGATCATGGGCGCGACCACGGACTCCGGGGACGCGATCGCCTACGACATACAACAGCGCCCCGGCATCTCGAACCTCGTTCTCATCTATGCCGCAATGAGCGGAAGCGAGACAAGCGCCGTCGTCGAGAAGTTCTCCGGCATGGGCTACGCGTCCTTCAAGCAAGAGCTTGCGGAACTCCTTATCGAGAAACTCGCGCCCTTCCGCGAAACAAAGGCGGCGCTCGTAAAAAACTCTAAAAAAGTGCACGAGGCCTTCGCGCGGGGAGCGGAAAAAGCAAATGCGATTGCGGCGGAGAAGATGCTCGCAGTGAAATCCACCGTCGGCCTTCTCTAGTCCTTATTTTTTCACACCGATCCAGAGCGGCCACTCCTCGAGCTTGGTCGATATCTCGGCATCCATCTTGCCGAGCTTCGTTTGTTCTTTTCCGAGAAAAATATCCTTCGCGCTCACACCTTCTTTGAGGTCGTTGAGACCGCCAACGAGCGTGCGGAGGCCGTCCGGAAGGTCGAGAACAACATGTACAAGCTCCCCGGGGGCATAGCCGGCGTCCTGGCGCAGGTCCTGCACCATCCGCGCAAGCTCGCGGAGGAGCCCCTCGCGGCGAAGTTCCGCGTCGATCACCGTGTCGAGCTCCGCGAACGAGGCGTCTTTGTTCTTGATCCGCACCTCCTTCACGTTCACCTCCTCCGCCACGATGTGCAGGAACTCCTTGTCCGCGTCCGTAAGCGCCGCGGAGCCGGCGGTGAAGCGCCGGAGCGGCTGACGCACCTTGACGTTCGCGGTCGCGCGCGCCGCAAGTCCGGCGCTCGCAAGCCGGCGCGCCTCCTCCATTTTTTGGAGGAGTTCTTTGTCCGCCCACTCCTTTTTTGCTTTCGGCCAGTCCTCGAGATGCACGGAATCCTTGCCGCCTTCCAGGCTCTGATAGAGCGCCTCGGCGAAGAACGGCGTAAAGGGCGCCATAAGCTTCGCGAGCTCCCTAAGAACGTGGCCCAGAACCCAGGACGCCGCCTCGTGGTCCTTTGCCTCCGGCTTC
>CAYSDW010000008.1:0-13300 GCA_964429925.1 uncultured Candidatus Saccharibacteria bacterium
CGGGCGGGCATCCATCCTCGCAACGCGTTTGAGGATTAGTGTTGAGAGAGGTTCTGGACTAGTCCGCCTCCCACGCGATCTGACCGGTCGCGTCCTCAACCTCCTCGAACGTGGTAACGCCAGAGAGCACCTTGAGGATGCCGTCCTCCTGCATGCGCACCATCCCCTGCTCTTTGGCGAATTTTTTGACCACCACCTCGGAGGCCTCTTTGTTGATGAGTTCTTCAAGCTCGGGCGTCACCTCCAGGAACTCGAAGACCGCGATGCGGCCCCGATAGCCGAGATCGTTGCATTTCGCGCACCCTTTCGGCTTGTAGATCTGCGGTTTCTCGTAGGGCGCCCGGTCCACGCGCTTCGGCAGCTGATCAAGGAATTTTTTCACCCTCCCTTTAAGATCGGCCGGAAGCGAAGAGGCCGCCTTGCAGTCCGGGCAAAGCCGCCGGACAAGACGCTGGGCGATGACGAGCGCGAGAGCCGGCCCGATGATGGTCGTCTTAATGCCGATGTCGACGAGGCGCGGGATCGCGCCGACCGCGTCGTTCGTATGGAGCGTTGAGAACACCATGTGGCCGGTCAAGGCCGCGTGCATGGCGATCTCGGCGGTCTCCTGGTCGCGGATCTCGCCCACCAGGATGATGTCCGGGTCCTGCCGAAGAATGGAACGCAAGCCGTTCGCGAACGTGTAGCCGGCATCGGCATCCACCTGGGTCTGCTCGATGCTCTCCAGGTGGTACTCGATCGGATCCTCGATCGTGATGATCTTGGTCTCCGGATCGTTCACGTGCTGGATGAACGCGTAGAGCGTGGTCGATTTTCCGGACCCGGTGGGCCCGGTGTTCAACATGAGGCCGTTCGGCTTCTTGAGCTCGGCCTCGACGATCGTGCGGTCGTCGGCGCGGAGCCCCAGGTCGTTCAGGGTGAGACGGATGGTGTCGGGGTCCAAAAGACGCATCACCACCGTTTCGCCGAACTCCGCCGGAATGATGGAGACGCGAACCTCGATCTCCTTGCCGCCCGCGTTGATGGTGAAACGGCCGTCCTGCGCTTCGTCGCGTATGTTGATCTTGAGGCCAGAGAGCAATTTAATGCGCGAGGTCAAAAGACGGTACGGCTCCTCGCGGATCTCGGCGTACACATCGTGCAGCAGGCCGTCCACGCGATAACGGATCTTGGACTTCGCCTCGCCGGCCTCGAAGTGGATGTCGGAGGCGCGCGACGAGAGCGCACCGGCGAGGATCGCCTCGAACAGTTCCGTGACGGAGAGTTCGTTCGCTTCGAGCGCGCTCTTGATGACGGCTGTGGTCTCCTTGATGTTCTTGAGCTTCTCGCGGAACACGAGAAAGCGCGCCTCGTCGATCCTCACCTTCCCCGTTATCTGGCCCGCTTCCGCGGTCACATACTTATAAAAACTCCAGGCATGCGCCAAGCTCGAGAGCGAAACCACGAACGCCTGGATTTCGTACTTCTCGCCCGCGAGCCTCTGAAGAAGCGCCTGGGCGTCCTTGGTGTCAGGGTCGTAGAATGCGAGCGCGAGCCGCCTGCCCTTCAAGGCCAGGCCCGCCGCCTTTACGCGGCGCGCTTCCTCTTCGGGAATGAGCTGGAGGGCGTCGATCTCGACCGAGGTGGTCACCAGGTCCTTGTAGGTTCGTCCCTTGGCGGTCGCCCGCCGCTCTGCGTCGCGCTCTTCCGCCGCCCGCTCGAGTTTGTGAAGCTTCTCCTCTACGTCTTTTGAATGGGGCAGAGCCATTTCCCCGAGTATCCCCCATAACCGGTCCTCCGTCAAAGGAAAACAGCCCGAAAACGCGCTGTGTTGACAAAACAGATAAATTGTGTATAATTTAAGCAGGACATAGAACAACAGGCAAAGAGGGCTACGGCCCCGAAAGGAGCAGTTATGAAGACCTTGTTTCGCTTTGCGGCGTTCGCGGGTCTCGTCCTCTTCCTCGCCACGGGCTGTGCCTACACGATCGGGCCCGGCGACGGCGTGAGGGTCGTCTCGAACATCCCCTACCACACCATGACGGTGAAGGTGGTGAACGCGACGAATCTGACCGTCACGCTCATCGACGATTCCGGCCGGAACAGCCAGGTCGTCGCCCCGGGCCAGACGGCGGTCCACCGCTTCTGGAACATGGACTCCCGGTCCGCGCGCTTCTCGCTCGTCGCTACGGCGACGGACGCGCAGGGCTCGATCGTGGGTTCCGCCGAGAAGCGGATCTCCGTTTCCGGCACCTCCAAGCAGTCCGAGACCTGGATCCTGCGGAAGGCCAACTTCCGCTAGGTTCCCCCGCCCCTCACCTTTCCGAAAGGTGAGGGGTTCGCTTTTTTGTGGACACTTTCTATACTCAAGACGAACATGTCGGGACACTCAAAGTGGAAACAGATCAAGCACCAGAAGGAGGCGGCCGACCAGAAACGCGGCCAGCTCTTTTCGAAATTGCTTAAGGCCATCACCGTCGCCGCGAAAGGCGACCCGAACCCCCAGTTCAACCTGCGGCTCCGCGCCGCGATCCGGGAGGCGAAAGAGGGCAACGTTCCTTCCGACAACATCGAGCGCGCGGTGAAACGCGCCTCGGAAAAAAGCGAAGCGCTCGAGGAACTGCTCCTTGAAGGATACGGGCCGGGCGGGATCGCGCTCCTCATCATCGCGATCACCGACAATTCGAATCGGACCGTGCCGGAGATAAAAAGGATCTTCGCGGACCATGGTGCTAAGTGGGCCGAGCCGGGCAGCGTCCGGTGGGCGTTCACGCCGCCTCCGAAGGGCGGCGCGGAATGGCAAGCAAAGTTTCCTCAATCGATCGGCGCCGAAGAGCGGGAGAAGCTCCTCGAGCTTGTTCGCGATCTCGAGGAGCACGATGACGTGCAAAACGTTTATCACAATGCCGCGTAAGATCGCTCCCGTCATCCTAGGCGTCGACCCGGGAACGTCTCGCGTCGGATACGGCATCATTCGCGGAGCCGGAACGCCGACCCTGATCGACTGCGGCCTGCTCCGCGTTCTCTCCTCCCCTTCGTCGTCTCACCGCCACCTTCACGAGATAGCGCAAGAACTGGAACGCCTTATCCGGAAGCATCGCCCCGTCATGGTTGCCGTCGAGAAGCTGTACGTGGCAAAGAACAGCAAGGCGGCCTTGGCGATAGCACAAGCGCGCGGCGTCATCCTCCTCTCCGCGGAAAAGCACGGCATCCCGCTCGTGGAGTACGCCCCCTCCTCGGTCAAGAAAGCCGTGACGGGGTATGGCGCCGCGGACAAAAAAGGCGTTGCTCGCATGGTCAAGAGCATCCTCCGCACGCCAAAGATCGAGGGCCCGGACGACGTCACCGACGCGCTCGCGGTCGCCATCGCGGCGTCCGGCGAGGAGCGGTTCCGCCGCATGGTCGGCTGATAAGAAGTTTTCCACAATCCGCATTGACAAGAATCTGCCCGTCTCTATACTGGTTTCGAATATAAATAAAAAAGGTCGACCGCCGAGGAGCGAGGATGGAATGCGAGCGCACAAGCGCTTGCATTCTCCGAGCCCGAAGGCGAAAAGCGAAGCGACACAGCAGTACTCGCAGCTTATGTTCACTACGAAAGAAAAAGCGGACCTCATTCTCTTCGCGGACGATGACGCGAAGGAGGACGAGGACCTTGTCAAAGAGGAAGAAGAGACGCTCGAGGGCGAGGAAGCCCTCGACGAGGAAGAAGAGGAAAAAACGGAAGATACCGACGGAGCGATGTAGCGCCCACTGCGCCCCGGGACCGTGGTCCCGGGGCGCAGTTCCTTTATGAACGGGGCGGAGGTAAAATACGGACAATGGCAACCAATCCCAGGCGGCAACGCTCCTTTTTTGTGTTCTCGGCTTCGGTGGCTCTCGCTCTTGGCGCCGCATCGGCGCTTCTTTTTGCCGCCTACGTCGTAAGCGACCTCCCTTCGCCGGGAGAGCTTCAGGACCGGCACGTAAGCCAGTCCACTAAGATATTCGACCGCACCGGCGAGACGCTCCTCTACGAGGTGAGCGGCGAGGAGAAGCGCACCGTCGTGCCGTTCGACCAGATCCCGGAGTTCGTGAAACAGGCGACGCTCGCCGCCGAGGACAAAAACTTCTACTCTCATCCCGCGTTCGACTGGAAAAGCATGGCGCGGGCGGTCCTTAAAAACCTTTCCCGCGGCCGCTTTCTGTTCCTGAACTGCGACGGGGGCTGCCAAGGCGGTTCGACCATCACCCAGCAGCTCGCCAAGAACGCGTTCTTCGGGCCGGAACAGACGATAACAAGGAAGATCAGGGAGATCGTCGTCGCCGTCCAGCTCGAGGAGCGCTATTCGAAAGACGAGATCCTCGCCCTGTACCTGAACCAGATCCCCTACGGTGGAAACGCCTACGGCATCGAAGCGGCGAGTCAGACGTACTTTGAAAAGCATGTAGGCGAACTCACGCTGGGCGAAGCCGCGGCGCTCGCGGCGCTTCCCAAGGCGCCAACGTATTACTCGCCGTGGGGAACCCACGTGAAGGAACTTGAGGCGCGCCGCCGCTCCATCCTCTCCCAGATGACGGAGGCAGGTTTTATCGGCCAAGAAGCGCGTGCGAAGGCGGAAACGGAAACGTTGGTATACGCGCAGCAAGTAACCTCCATCAAGGCGCCCCACTTTGTAGTCGCGGTCCAAGAATACTTGAACGAAAAATACGGGGAGGATTACGTACGCACGGGCGGCCTTCGCGTGACCACCACGCTCGACTGGAAGTTGCAGGAGTTCGCGGAGAAAGCCGTTCTGGACGGCGCAACGAGAAACCAAGAGCTCTACAAGGGTCACAACGCGGCACTGGTCGCCCAAGACGCGCGCACGGGACAGGTGCTCGCCCTTGTGGGGTCAAAGGACTACTTCGGCGAGCCGGAGCCGGCTGGCTGCACGCCGGGAAAAAGCTGCCGCTTCGAAGGGAATTTCGACGTCACCACGCAGGGACTTCGGCAACCTGGTTCCTCCTTTAAGCCGTTCGCGTATCTTACCGCTTTTATGAAGGGATACGCGCCCGAGACCGTCCTCTACGACCTCCCGACCGAGTTCTCGACCTACGCGGAAGAGTGTCCGATCGTGAACATCGACTACGACGAAGAGAACCCGCGCTGCTTTCACCCTCACAACTTCGACGAGCGGTTCCGCGGCCCTGTTTCACTTCGGAACGCGCTTGCCCAATCCGTCAACGTTCCCTCCGTTAAAGTCCTCTACCTTGCCGGCGTCGACGACACGATAACGAACGCAAAGAAGATGGGCATTACGACGCTTGAAGAACGGAGCCGCTATGGCCTCTCCTTGGTTCTCGGCGGCGGCGAGGTGAAACTTGCGGATATGGTCGCCTCGTATTCCGTCTTTGCGCAGGAAGGCATGCGCCGTCCGCAGACCATGGTGCTTAAAGTCGCCGACTCGAAGGGCTCGGCGCTCGAGGAATGGCAGGAGAATACCGAGGAGGCGGTCCCTGCGCAGTACACCCGTCTCGTGAACGACATACTCTCCGACCAGGCCGCGCGCGCGCCGCTCTTCGAGAACAGCCTGGGCCTCACAGTGTTTCCCGAGCGCCAAGTAGCGCTCAAAACCGGCACGACCAACGACTACCGCGATGCGTGGGTCGTCGGATACACGCCTTCGTTCGTCGTCGGCGTCTGGGCGGGCAACAACGACAACACGCCGATGCAGAAGAGCGGTGGAAGCATTCTTGCCGCGGTGCCGATATGGAACGCGTTCATGAAAGACGCCCTTAAGGAGATGCCTGCGGAAACGTTCACTAAACCGGATCCTGTTCCCGCGTCGAAACCGATCCTTATGGGGAACTACCTCGCCAACTATCAGGTCCATGACATCCTGCATTACGTGGACAAGCAGGACCCATCCGGTCAGGAACCGTCGAGCCCCGAGCGAGACCCGCAATACCGCAACTGGGAGGAACCGGTGCAGCTGTGGGCACGCCGGAACCTTCCAAACTACGAACTGTACAACCGAGGATTTACGCCGACGGAACAAGCACCAACAACGCAACTTGGAACGACCCCCGAGATACTGAAACCGAACCTTACTCTTGTTTCTCCGGTGAACGGCCAGTTCGCCTCCCATGACCTCATGATCGAGGCCGCCGTGCAGGCGCCGCTCCAGGGAACGAAACTCGACGTGATCGTGAACGGCACTCTGGTAGACCATAAAAGCGGCCAGCTGGGAACCGCCTTTGCCTACAAAGTTACGATCCCTCGCTCCGCTCTTGAACTCCAAAATACGGTCACCGTGCGCATTACCGACGCGTTCGGCAACGTCGCGGAGAAGACCGTGATCGTCTTTCAGTAAAAAGAAACCCTCCGGCTGGGGGTTTCTTTCAGACGCTTTTGATGGGCATCAGAACGTAGAAGTACGACTGATCGCCTGCGGAACGAAGCAACGCGGGTTTTACGTCGCCGTTCAAACCAAGTGTCACGGACTCGCCCTTGACGGCCTTCAGCCCGTCCAAAAGATAACGCCAGTTGAACGACACGGAAACCGGCTCTCCCTTCGCTTTGACCGCGCACAGATAATGGTTTTCGCCGATCGCTTGGTCAACCGATGACAGTTCGAGCGTTTTTTTATTGTCGCTTAAAGAGAGTTTCACTTCGTGCACGCGGCTCGTAAAGATCCCGGTAAGTTTGAGCGCGTTCATAAGTTCCTCGCGCTGCACCTCGATCTCGGTCTCCGTCGCCTTTGGAACGATCGGGTCGTATTCGGGGTATGTGCCGTCGATGAGCCGGGAGATAATGGTGAAGTCCTCGGTACGGAACGCTATTTGGCTTTCGTCGAACATGATCCTCAGCGGCTTGTCGTCGCCAAAATTCCTCAAAAGTTCTTGCGCCGTTTTAAGCGGCACGATCACGCGCACCCCTTCGCCGAGCGAAGTTTTGAGCTGGTTTTCTCCTATGGTTTTTTCCGCAAGACGGAAGCTGTCCGTGCCGGTTATCGTGAACGAAGCGCCTCCTGCAGAAAAAAGAAGGCCGCTTATCTCCGGCCTCAAGTCGGAAATTTGCACAGCAGGTATTACTTGGCTTACGCCATCCTTAAACACGGCTGACGAACATTCCACCCACCGTTCCTCGGATTTAAGCGTAGGAATGACGGGAAACTCTTCAACCGGAAGCCCTTGGAGGGTTGCCTCGTAGGTATCGGTCGTTAAACGAAGCGTATTCCCTTTTGTTCCCAATGTGACGCGTTCGCTCGTCAGATTTGAGACAATGGCGCTTAGCGTAGAACCGGGAACGGTGATCTCCCCGGCTTCAATGATCTTCGCGGAAGCGAACGAAGTTACGGCGATCTCAAGATTTGTTGCGACAAGCTTAAGGCGAGCGCCTTCTGTTTTTATGAGAATATTTTTAAGAACGGGGAGGTTGAAATTCTCACCGCTTGCTTTTTCCACGATCGAGAGCGCATCCCGGAGATTTTTCTTAAGAATAATAATATTCATAAAGTATTTAAAGAATTTGTTGTTGTTGTTGGTGAGCGCGATTCTGGGGATAGGTTGTCTTTACGTAATCCGTTTCTTTCGTTGCTCTGTTGATGACGTCTGGATGGGTCTCTGGAAAGGGAGAGGACAACGGAAGGATAACTTTCGTTATACGCTTTTGTAGATCGCGTCCTTAATAAGCAATATTTTTTGGTTCAGAGAGGCGTTTTTATTGATCTCGTTCGCTATTTTTTCGCAGGCGTGGATCGCCGTGGTGTGATCCCGCTTCCCCACCTTTTCCCCAATAAAAGGGTAGGACATCTCCAACATATCCCGAAGAAGATACATGGAGACCTGCCTGGGTTCCACTATTTCGCGCTTGCGGCAGCGGCCGACGATATCCGCGGAGGAGACCTCAAAAAAGTCGGCAACGGCCTTGAGCACGTGCGGTACGGTGATGTTTTTCGTGGGTTTTTGGATGGTCGTGTCGATGATCTCCTTGATGAGTTCTTCGGTCAGCGTCATTCCTTTCGTGTCCTGATAGAAGAAGATCTTGTTCAAGATACCTTCAAGCTCGCGGATGTTCTTTCGCACGTGGTCGGCGATGACCCCCACAAGGGGGTCGG
This sequence comes from uncultured Candidatus Saccharibacteria bacterium, assembly GCA_964429925.1. Classification (GTDB taxonomy): domain Bacteria; phylum Patescibacteriota; class Minisyncoccia; order UBA6257; family CAYSDW01; genus CAYSDW01. Next base: position 8,061 of record CAYSDW010000008.1, read on the forward strand.
GAAGGAGCCAGCCGTTTTCCTGCAGTTTCGTCTTAATGATCGCCATGCGCATCTCGTAATCCGGATAATTGACGTCCGCGATCATGCCTCCCTGGAAGCGCGAACGGAGCCGTTCCTCAAGCGTCGGGATCGCTGTCGGCGGCCGGTCAGAGGAGATAATGATCTGCTTCGAGTTCTCATAGAGGGCGTTGAACGTATGGAAAAACTCCTCCTCGGTCTTTTCCTTGCCGCCGATGAACTGGATGTCGTCGACGATCAGCACGTCCACGTTCCGGTACTTATCTTTCAGTTCGTTCCAGCGCCGGGTCTGGAGGGCGGCAACGACCTCGCTTGCAAAACGTTCCGAGGGGACGTATTTCACTCTCACGTTGTCCCGGTAGAGCTGTTTGATCTCGTTCCCGATCGCCTGTATGAGGTGTGTTTTTCCGAGCCCGGTTCCGCCGTAGATAAAAAGAGGGTTGTATTTTGTCCCCACTTCCTTCACCACTGCCATCGCCGCAGCGTGCGCAAGCTCGTTCGAAGAACCGACGACGAACGTTGCAAAGGTATAGCGCGGATTAAGGTTGGTGGTCGGATCAACTTTAAATTCGGAAAAAACGAGCTGCTTTTCCGCTTTTTCCCCGACGATCGCCGAAGGCAAGGAAGACCTCGATCGCTGTGCGGAAGCGGGTGAGGAAGTATTGCGCACCACGAACTCCACTTTCTTCGTCGAGGCGTCGATCGATCGGATGGCGCCCAGAATGATCTTGCAGTATTTTTTTTCTACCCACTCTTTGGCGAATACGTTCGGTAAAGCGACGAGCGCTACCCCCTCTTCGGTGCTCAGAAGCTGGCTGCTCTTAAGCCAGGTGGCGAAATTAGGCCGGGAGATCTGAAGTTCAACTTCTGCGAGGGCGGATTGCCAGAGTTGGTCGTGTTCCATGGGGAAGAAAAGAGTTCTTTTTTATTTATTATCCGCGATGGATGATTTTTTTGTTCTTTCTTCCGGAGAACTCACGCAATCACTCGATGCCTCTTCTGTTCACGCTTAATTGTAGGGGCCAGGGGGAGTTCGTCAACTTCCGCGAAACTGCATAACGTGGGGACGACTTGTGGAAAGCTTCTTTTCCTGGTAGTGTTTCTGGTGATGTCGCAGACGTATCAGCCCAAAAAGAGGAAGAGGGCCCGCACGCACGGCTTTTTGCGCCGGATGCGAGGTCCCGGAGGGCGCAACGTCCTTCTCCGGAGGCGCCGAAAAGGCAGGGCGCGCCTCGCGGTTTAATATCCTCCCCATGCTGCCCAAGGTCCGCCGCGTCCCCGTCGGACTTTTCCCTTCCCGTCCGTCGAAAACTCTAAGAAGCAGGCTGTTCACGGTCAAGATAGCTCCCAACGCCGGAGGGTTTCTCCGTTTCGGGGTTATCGTACCGAAGGCGGCCGCGAAAAGCGCCGTGCGGAGGAACCGTCTTAAGCGGCTTGCCTATGGGGTGCTCGGGGGGATTTCCGGAAAAGCGGCGGAGGATGTTATTGTGATCCTCAAACCTTCCGCCGCGTCCGCGTCCGCGGCAGAACTTAAAGAAGAACTGCTCTCTCTTCTATGATCTCCGCTGTTTTCAACGAACTACTCTACCGCCCGCTCTTCAATGCGCTGGTATTTCTCTACGACACCGTCGCGGCGAACGACCTTGGCGTGGCGATCGTCATGCTTACGGTCCTTATTCGGTTCGTGCTCTACCCGCTTTTCCATTTAAGCACCAAGAGCCAGCTTGTCATGCAAGCGCTTCGTCCGGAGATCGAAGCAATCCAAAAAAATAAAAAACTCGACAAGCAAGAACAGGCGCGCGCTCTTATGACGTTCTACAAGGAACGGAACGTAAACCCGTTCTCGGGATTTTTTCTCCTTTTTCTGCAGCTGCCGATCTTGATCGCGCTCTACCAGGTGTTCTACTACGGATTTTCCGGCGAGACGCTTTCGTACCTGTATTCGTTCGTAGAGCGTCCTCTGGAGATCAACTACGATTTTTTCGGCTTGCTAAACCTGAAAGAGCGGAGTACGCTGATGGTCGGACTGGCGGCGCTTGCGCAGTTTCTCCAAGGACGGCTCGCGCTTTTCAAGCACAAAGAGGGTCAGGAAGTTTCGGTGCAGGACAAGTTAGCCCGGCAGATGGTGTTTCTGGGGCCGCTTCTTACCCTCGTCATTCTCTATCGCATGCCGGCCGCAGTGGGTCTCTACTGGGCCACCACCGCCCTTTTTTCGGTGGGACAGCAGTATCTCATCAAGCGGTCTCTGGGAAAGAACCTATCCAATCATGGAAAAGAATCTGGAACAGTGGAAGCAGTTCATTAAGGAGCTCTTTGCGCACATGGGGTTCGCCGAGGCGCGCGTGGAGGCCGACCCTGAGGGGCGGCGCATCTCCGTTTTTGTGAACGACGAATACGTGCCGATCAAAAAATCGATCATGGAGCTTGTGTCCTCGGTGAACTACCTCGTCCAGATGGTCGGGAGGAACGAAAATCGGGAAACGGTGTTCGTGGACGTGAACAACTACAGGCGTGAGCGCGAGCGCATTATTCTTGACCTGGCTCGGGCGGCGGCGAAAAAAGTGCAGATGACGAAACAAGAAGTGTCGCTGCCTGCCATGAACGCCTATGAAAGGCGCCTCGTGCATACGGAACTCGCTACGCGCCCCGACGTGAAGACCGAGAGTACCGGCGCCGGCAAGGAACGTTACGTCGTGATACGTCCGCTCGAATAACCTCTCACCGCGGCATGCGGTAGAGCTTCTTGTCGTACTCGTTCACGAAGAGAAGGTCGTTGCCCGATACCTCAAGGTGCGTCGCGTCCAGCACGCCGTCGCCGGCGTCCGCCAGCGTGACAAAGGTGCCCTGATCGAGTGATGCCTTGAGGAGGGCGTCGCGCATAGGGAACGTTTTTTGGTGGTAGTCGTCGGGAAGTTGCGTTCCTTGCGGAAGTGTCGTCGGAACGCCGCAGTAGAGCAGCGTATCGGAGAACGCGCATTTTTCGGGAAGCGTGATGAACGGGAGCGCGCCGAGCGTCTTTCCCGAGCCGTCAATGCTGACGAAAGTCGGTGTCTGACCGCGAAGCGAGAACTTCGCTCCCAGCCCGCCGTCCTCGCGCCAGCGGAGCGAAAGCCCTGCCTCGTCGGAGAGGAGCGAGCGGACCGTGTTTTTCTGAAGGTCGTATTCCATAAGGAAGCCGCGATCGAACGCCGACGGGGTCGATGTAAGATAAAGCTTCTCCGGAACGATCCAGTCGAGTTTGGCGTCAAGCAGGGCCAGGGGGGCGAGTTTTTTGACGGATGGGTTCGAGAGCGGGTTCTCGGGCGTGGTGGTCGCGGCCCCTTTCGGTTGTTTGGGCGCCGCAAAGTCAATGAGACCAAGCGACCACTGCTCACCGGCTTTTTCGAGGTATGCGACGCGGAGCCCTTGGGGCGCCCACACGGCGGCGCCGATCGGCTCCGCTCCTTCTGCGGAGCCGCCGCGCAGAGGCTGCCAGGTCCTTTTACCGATATCGTGGATGCTGAATTGTGGAAAATCTTTCGTGCCGAAGCCGACGAGCAGATACTGCTTGTCGAATGAGATCGAGGCCGTAAATGGCACGTCCGATGAGGCGGGGCTCAACACCTCCTCGCCGCCGTTCTTCGCGAGCGACACCTCGCCGTTCTCTTTAAGTACCACGACGCCGTCCTGTGTCGGGAAGTAGTCGAAGACCGGCCCCGCAGAGACCGTCACAAATGGACCGGCAGGCTCGGCTGGGGCGGCAGGCCCTTCTTCCGGTCCGCCGAAAATCGAGCCGGTGCGGATGAGGTTCCAGCCAAAATATGCCAGTGCGCCGAGGAGCGCAAGACCGAAGAGTCCCACAAGGAGAGCGATTACTTTTCTTGTCATTTGAGGAGAGCAGTAGTTTTGTTTTTACGGTTGTGTCCCGCAGCAAACATTTCTGGTGCCGCAAAGTCCTGGTGTAGCAAGACAGTATGTTTGACAAGGAGAAAATGCTTGCCCGCCGTTACTGCTGCAGGCTTCTGGCGCTGTGACGTTGTAAATAAGGGCAGATGGCACTCCTGGTCGAGGTTGCTCGCTGGGGCCGGTGATAGCAGGCGCAACGAGAAGTTTTTCGACGCCTGGTTCACTGAGGGTAACAAGCGCCGGGTTGATAGTGTAGAGAACGAGATAAGCCCCCAGGAGCAGAAGCAGGCCGTAGACGGCTTGCGTGATGCCGTCGATCGCGTCCTGCTTTTTTGTGACCATGCCTGCGGAGAGCGTGTAGACGACCCCCCAGAAAATGATCGCGCCTAAGGCTACCACGCCCACGACGCCGAGCGCATACACGTAAAGGCCGCTGATGTAGTCCCCGATGCCGGGCGTCGCACCTCTCTCAAACCCGGCGAAGGGCGTTGTAAGTTGGTACGGCGCCGCTCTCGCGACTTTAAGAAGGAGGAGGGAGAAAAGCGGGAGGGCGATTATCTTGAAGAGCGTCTTCATGAACGGTTTGTTTATTGTACGACCAACCTCAGTTCCCTCGAAGCTGACTCGAGCGGGTCGCCTTTCTTGCTTGCGAACACGGAAAGCGTGAGCGGTACTCCGGAGGGAGCATCGTTTGCGATCGGCACGGAGAGCTTGGACGGCTCATCGACGCCTTCAGCGTTCGGGGTCTGACTGTTCACGGTCCACGCGAAGAGCAGTTCGTCCAAGCTTTTTATGTTAAAAAAGAAAGGGACGACACTAAACTCATGAGCGCCGCGGCCTATCATGTTCCCTGGAAAGGGCGGCAGGATGTTCACACGAGGGCGTACGACCGGGATCTCGGCTGATTTTTCAAAAAGAATATTCCTGCCGTCGGTAACCTGTACGCGCACGAAGTGCGAGTTGTCGTTGCCGACCGTGGCCTGGAACCGCATCGTCTTCAGACCCCGGCCCTTGGCGAAAAGTGCGTCGTCCAAGAACCAGCGTAGTTCGCGTAGAGAGAGATCGGCCTGTTTGCCGCCCTCGGCAAGCTCGAACGCCGCGGAGACGAAGGACGACTGAGTGGACAGTGCTTTTCCTCCGTAGCCGCGCGGCACGTAGGTCTCCGCGCGCCACGTGAGGAAGCCCTCCGTTCCCGGGACTGCTTGGGCAAGAGATGCCGTGGGCAGGAGGAGCGTGACCGCCACCATGGTGCCTAGAAGAGTTTTCATGGTTCCTATCGTTTATTTTACCACACCGGCTTTCACGACGTGGGCGGTCAAGGCGGTAAGTTTGGGGTG
>CAYSDW010000009.1:0-797 GCA_964429925.1 uncultured Candidatus Saccharibacteria bacterium
CCTTGGGGTTCGCGGCAAGCGCCGCTTCGAGCCCTTTGCGCCATGCCAAGCGGATCTCGGTATTGATATGTACGATGCGGACGCCCGCTTCGATCGCGGAGGCGACTTCCTGGTCGGTATTGCCCGAAGCGCCATGAAGGACAAGCGGCACGCCCGCCGCCTCCGCGACCGCTTTAACGCGCAGAATATCGAGCGCCGGCTCCGGCGCGTTCGCCATCATGCCGTGGATGTTCCCTACCGCGGGCGCCACAAGGTCCACGCCGGTCTCCTTCACGAACCGAGCCGCCTCCTCGGGCTTGGTGAGATCTTCGGGCGTTATCGCCGCGCCTTCCGGGATGCTTTCGCGAACCTCCGACGAGGAGCCGATGTAGCCGAGCTCGCCCTCAACGATGATCGCCGGGTTGATCTTCCGCACCGTCTCCGCCACCACCCTCATCTCCCGTATGTTCTCTTCGAGCGAAAGTTTGCTGCCGTCGAAAAGAACCGCATCGAACCCTGCCTGTGCCGCCTCGATGCAGCCGGCGAGTGTCTTCGTGTGGTCGGCGTTCAGGAAGATAGGATGGTTCAGTTCCTCGCGCATGCTTTTGACAAGTAACGCAACCTGCGCGAGTCCCATGAATTTCCGCTCGCCCTCCGAGACGCCGATAATGACGGGCACCTCTAGTTCCGGCGCGGCCGCCACGACGCGTTTCTTCTTACGCGTCTTTTTGGTGCTTCCAGACCTTCGGGTAGGTCTCCTTCGGGAGAAGGATCCGGATGGGCTTCGCGGCAATGCCAGCCTCCTTTTCGACGAGTTC
>CAYSDW010000009.1:807-8724 GCA_964429925.1 uncultured Candidatus Saccharibacteria bacterium
CACGATCCCCGCGAGTCCCGCGAGATCCGAGATGTTGAAGTGTCCGATCGCTGTCTTGTTCCGCTCCGCCTCGCGGAGCGCGTCTTTCAAAGAGATCATGGCTACATGTAGAAGTAACCTTTAAAGATGTTCTGTTTGACCTGTTCGATCATCTCCTCCTCTCCGTAATACGCGACAAAGATCTTGTTCCAGAGGGCCTCCTGGTGATGATAGACGTACTTTAGGAGCTCTTTTTGCCTCACAAGTGCCATCACCGTGTCCACGATATTGAAGCTCACGAGGAGCGGCACGCCGGTTTCGGAAATGAAGTAGTCGCCCACCGGCCCCAGGTCCTTCCAGAACGCGATGCCGTTCGTAAAGTTTGGCAGAACCTCCGGGATGCGCACGATCGCCTCCTCGGCCCGCTGCCAATGGAGCGCCTCCGGATTCACGTGCGGCTCGAAGAGCCGCCAGTCGTTCTCGTCGTCCTTCGCGAGATAGCGCTGGATAATGAGGAACCGCGGCCGCCGCGCCTCGGCGGGCTGGGGCGGCAACCGGTCCTCCATCACGTCGCCCCGCAGGAGCGAGATGACGTTGTACGCGAAGTTCTCGCGCTCCGCGCAATATTTGAACAGATCGGAATAGTACTTTACCTCGTTCAAGTAATGCGAAAGCATCGCGAGAAGGCGCAATGATTCTCCGGAGACGCCCAAGAATATCGGGATGACGAAAATGACGCCGAGTTCCTTGAGATGGCTCACGTTGTGGTACTTCTTCGCCACGAACCGCTCCGCTGCCTGCGCCCATTTGTGGTGAAGCGCCTTCAGCTCGATCGGCCGTTCTTCGAAGTCGGCCGGCGTCAAGCTTTCATACTGCCGGAAGAAGACCGTGTTCTGCCATTCCGCGTCCTCAAGAAAGCGGAGCGCGCTGTAGACCTCGAGCAGGTCCTCCTTCGCGAGCATCTCGTCCACGGAAGTGTACCCCAGCGCCGCCATGATCTTTTTGGGCGGTTCGTTCCTTAAGAGCTGTTTCGCCTTCTCCTTCTTGAGGAAGAATCCCGTCTGCGGCGGCTCGAGCTTTGCCGCGAAATCGCATATCTTCTGGGCCGCGTCGGGGTCGCGGAGCGAGCAGCCGGAGGCCTGGCAGATGGCGAAGTCGTCCGCCTCGATCTTGCTCGTCAGCGCGTCATAGACCTTATTCGCGTTCGTGTGGCGGCCGAGACCGAGAAAATCGAGACGCTGCGTGATCACGCGCTCGTTCTCTTCGGAGATCGCCTCGAGCACGCCTTTTTTGCCGGTCGCCCGCTCGAGGTCTTGCTCGAGGTCTTGCAGTGCCCGCTTGCTGATGCGCAGCACCTGGGCGAGTTTAGCAACGTGATGGTTGGTTTCCATACATTACGGCGTTACGAACGGAGAGGTTTGACGCGCACCGGAAGCGAACGCCACCGTTTCGCGCCCGCCGCCCGCGCACCGAGCACGCCTTCTTTGGCGCCGATATGCTCCACCACCGAGGTGCCGTTCGCGGATCCAAGCCGTATTGCATAGTGTATGTCGGCAGACGTTACGCGCTCAAGGCGGACCGCCCTGGCCTTCTGCCGCCGGATGAGACCGGCTACAAAACCGCTCCCGAAGGCGTCTCCCGCCCCCGTTCGATCGATCACCGCCTTCTCCCTAAAGACGCCGGCCGAATAGATATGCGTGCCGTCCGAAACGACCACCCCTTTCGGCCCCTTGGTCATCACGACGATGCCGCCGACCGCCCGGTCAAGCTTCCTGAATATCTTCTCGTCCGCCCCGTACGGCACGCCGGTGAGGTACGCCGCTTCTTCCTCGTTCAGGATGAGCACCGCCGCGCCTTTCATTGCGCGTGAGAACCACCCGAGGCCCTTTTCGAGCGTCTTCGAGGACGGGTTCACGGCAACGGCCATCTTTTTCGCACGAGCTTTTTTAACGATGTCGGCAAAGACCTCGGGTGCCGCCCCGCCCAAGGGCGCAAGATAGAGCCAGCGCGAGGCCATCTTCCCCCACGGGATCATCGAGGGCCGCAGGTCCTCGGAGGCGCCTCGGTAGGTAAGAATGGTGCGCTCTCCCGAGGGCGAAAGCAGAATGATGGAATAGCCCGTTCTATGTTTCTTATCGGGATCCGTCTTGAAGAGAAAACGCACCTTCTCCGCGCGGAGCTCGCGCATAACGGTCTCACCCGAAACATCAGAGCCGATAACGCAGAAACAGGCGGCGTTGAACCCTTGGCGGCCGAAGGTCGTCGCGGCGTTCGTGGCACCGCCGCCGGTCGTAAAGACGATCGAGGGGATCGATATCTTGGAGCCGTGCGAGAAGGCAACCGCCTTCCCGGTCTTGAAGCGCCGGTCCGTGATGATCTGCACATTCTTATCCTTTACGTCTTTAAGGACCACGAACGCGTCGCGCACCGCGGTCCCGATCGCTATCACGTCAAACATATGTGCTTTCAGTATACCAAAAAGACCCCGTAACGGGGCCAAGGGAACACTTACTTGCGCTTCACGACTTTCTTCACGGCAGCGACTATGTCCTTCACGCCCATTCCATACTTCTCGAGAAGCTCCGCGGGGGCGCCGGACTCGCCGAAGACGTTCTGGAGGCCGATGAACTCCATCGGCATCGGCTCCGTTTTTGCCAAGAACTCCGCGATCGCCCCGCCCAATCCCCCCGCGACCTGGTGCTCCTCGACCGTCACCACCGCGCCTGCGCGTTTAACGGCTTCCGCTATCTTTGCTTCATCGAGCGGCTTTATCGTGTGGACATTCAGGACAACCGTCTCGATCCCCTCCTTCTCGAGATCGCGCGCCGCAAGAAGCGCCTTGTGTGTCAAAGGCCCCGCGGCAATGATCGCGGCCTGCGGCTTCTTCCCGTCCCAGAATATCTCCGCTTTTCCCGGCGTGTAGGGAGTTTCTTCCGTCGTGATGACCGGGGATTTTTCGCGCGCGAAGCGCAGGTAGATCGGCCCCCAGATCTTCGCGGCCGCACCGGTCGCCTTTTTCGCTTCGACCGCGTCGCACGGCACGAAAACCTTCATGTTCGCCATTACCCGCATCGTGGCGATGTCCTCAACCGCCTGGTGCGTGGCACCGTCCGGCCCAACGGAAATACCGGCGTGCGCTCCCGCGATCTTCACGTTCGAATCGTTGTACGAGATCGTCGTCCTGATCTGTTCCCAGTTCCTGCCCGGCGAAAAAGTGGCGTATGACGAGATGAACGGGATCTTGCCCGAGATGCCGAGTCCCGCAGCGATGGCCGCCAGGTTCTGTTCCGCCACGCCGATCTCGAAGAACCGCTCGGGAAATTTCTTCGAGAACGCCTCGGAGCGCGTGGACTCCGTAAGGTCCGCGCAGAGCACGACCACGTTGGGGTCAAGGTCGCCGGCCGCCACAAGACCGGCCCCGTAGCCGTCTCGCGTCGCCTTCTGTTCGACGTCTGTGTCGAATATTTTTGGGTTTAGTTTAGCGGAAGGATTTAGAGGCATACCTTCTATTTACTACTTTCTACTTTCTATTTTCTAGTTACTGCGTTCTCAAGAGCAGCGCAACAAGGAAAAAGAGGGTGACGTAGGTCGCCACGAACGTGATGATGAGCGTGCCGATGTAGGCGCGATGCGGCGTGATGTCCGCCATCATGAGCTTTCTCACTCCCTGTTTCCGGAGATAGAGAAGGATTGTTTCAAAGATGAGCAGCGTCCCCAAGAGCGCAAAGTGCCACCGGAACTCCGTAAAGAGGATCTTCTGGAGCGCAACCACGGTCGAAAGCGACGCGAGGCCCAGAAGCGCGATCATGGGCGCCGTGAAATAGAACCCGAGCGCCACGAGGCCGTAGATGAAGCCCCACGCGACACCCCATTTATTGATCGCTTCGCGAAAATACGTCATCGCATCGGTTTCGCGTAAAGTTCCGGGTCGATGGTCCGCGCGAAGCACGCGCGGCCTTCGCCGTGCTCCCAGTTCTCCGTCGTGCCGCCGGGATATGGGTAGCTTAAGGGCTCCGGCCTCGGCGTGCCGGCGGCGTCTTTAGACGATAGGTTGAACTCGGCGCAGAGCTCAAAAGAGCGGATGCCGGTGGTCCGGTACTCGTATGCCGCTTCGCTTTGCGGGTCACGCGGAGGCACGAAGCCGGAGATGGGGTCCCGAAGCTCATCGAGCGATTGCGGAAGGCGCTCCTTTTGCTGCCAGAAGTAAACGGTCTGTCCCTGGATCGTCTGGAGGTTGCTCACTTTTTGCTGGTCGAAACGCACCAGGCGCTGGCGGAACGGCGAGCCCGCCGTGACAAACCCTGTTACCACCACAGCCGCCGTGATCGCGATCGCCGCGATCACAAATACCTTCATGTTCGGCGAGAACTCCTCGGCGCGGCGGCGCAGATCGTACAGATAGTAGATAAAAACCGCAGCGCCGACGGCGAAAACCGCGAGCGTCTTGAGGAGAAAGCGGCTCGAGAGGTCGCCTCCAAGGAAGTTGTAGAGCAGCGACACGAGGTCGCCGATCACGAGCGCCGCCGCGGCAAAAAGCGTCACATACACCAGCCACTTCCGGATGCGCAACTCCCTTTTCCACGCGTTCGCGGCCATGTCCTTCGCGAGAAACCATGACCCCCACACGAAGACCGGAAAGACGACGGTAAGCATCGCCAAGGACCACCGGATGCCGCTCGCCGGATCATAGTAGGAGGTCAGCGGATCCGGCAGATAGGCGTCGACGAGGCCGAAAACGAGCGACAGGAACGTGCCCGCGCTCACGTAGAGCCCCGCCATCACGAAGAGATGCGTCAGGAGGTCGCGCGGAGAAGATTTTTGTGCTTGTTCCATGCGTTCAGTATATCACCTACTGGTGCTCGCTCTCGATCTGTCCCTGAAGCGTGCGGAGCTCGTTCAAGGCAGCCTCCGCTTCCTCCTTGGTCGGCGGCTTGCCGTGCCAGAGGTAATCCCGTTCCATGAAACTCACCCCCTTGCCGGGAATGGTGTGCGCGATGATGACCGTCGGCTTTTCATAGATCGCCTTGGCCTCGGAGACCGCGTCCACGAACGCCTCAATGTTGTGGCCGTCGATCTCGATCACGTGCCACCGGAACGCTTCGTACTTCTCGCGAAGCGATTCCAAAGGCATCACGTTCTCGGTGTAGCCGTCGATCTGGATGTTGTTGCGGTCGATGATGGCCGTGAGGTTCGCAAGGCGTTCTTTGCCCGCGAACATCGCCGCCTCCCACGTGTTCCCCGCGTCATGCTCGCCGTCGGACATCGCGCAATAAATGCGGTGCTTCTTCTTGTCGAGCCGCGCCGCGAGCGCCATGCCGATCGCCTGCGAAAGACCGGAACCCAAAGGCCCCGAGGTCGTTTCAACGCCGGGAAGCGCGGTGCGGTGCGGATGCCCCTGGAGGCGCGAGTTCAGCTTGCGGAGCGTTTTAAGCTCCTCTACGGGGAAGTAGCCGGCGTGCGCCATCGCGACGTAGCGCACCGGGCAGATGTGGCCGTTCGAGAGCACGAGCCGGTCGCGGTCCGGCCAGTCGGGATTCTTGGGGTCGTGGTTCAGAACATGAAAGTAGAGCGCGGTAAAAATGTCGGCCATGCCCAAGGGGCCCGCCGAATGGCCGGACTTCGCCTCGACGAGCGTGGCGATGATGTCCTGGCGAATGACGTTCGCCATCTCCTCCAAAAATTTCAGTTTCTTATCGTGCAGTTCCATGTTCAGAGCGCGGATAAGGCATGATAGGCGCCTGCGGGGTCCTCTGCGGAAAAAATATGGGACGCCGAGATGAGGATGTCAGCTCCGGCGGCTTGGATGCGCGCCGCGGTCGTGTCGTTCACGCCGCCGTCTAGTTCTATTATAGCACCCGGCGCATGCGCCTTGATGCGCCTGATCTTCTCGAGCGCGGGTTCCTGGAGCGGCTGGCCGGAGTAGCCGGGGAAAACCGCGAGAACGAGGAAGCCCTTAAAATCGTCCGCATGCGCGAACGCCCGCTCCGCTTCCGTCCCGGGGTTCAGGCCAAGGAAAACTTCCGCGCCGAATTTTTTACATTTCTCGAGAACGTAGACGGAGTCCTTGAGCGACTCGATGTGCACCACCACGCGCTTCGCACCCGCGCGGAGCCAGGCGTCGAGCGCGCCTTCCGGGTCCTCGACCATCAGATGCACCTCGAGCTTGAGCGGCGTTGTAAGCTCGGCGAACTCCTCGGGGTTGCCCCAGGTGACGGGAGGCGCGAACTTCCCGTCCACCACGTCCACATGGATCCACTCGGCAAATGCTTCCGCTTTCCGGATGCGCTCCTTAGCGCAGGCGAAGTCGGAACAGTTAATTGCTGGAAGAACCTGCATGTTCCGCGCGCGTTATCTTGTCCTTCCGACGGCGATGCCGTTCTTCCGCGGAAAACGGCGTGCTTAAAAACGCTTCAAGGATGCGCCTGGCACTCTCCTCGTCGGTGTGGTCGGCGGAAAGGGAGAGCACGTTCAGGTCCTCATCGTTCCGCGCGGCACGCGCAAGCTCCGGTGAGGTTACGAGCGATGCGCGCACGCCCCGCACCTTGTTCGCCGCGATCGCGATGCCGATCCCGGAACCGCAGAAGAGAATGCCGCGGTGTTCTTCGGGGTTCTTCGCCACCTCCCGGCCCACGGCGAGACCGAAGTCGGGATAATCGTCCGAGGCATCAAGCGCGTGCGCGCCCATGTCTTCGATCGCGTAGCCGGCCTCCGCGAGCCATGCCTTGATCCGCTCTTTGAGCGCAAATCCCCGGTGATCGGCGCCAAGAAAAACCTTGAGCGTCATGCGTCACCTCTCTGACCCGGCGGAATGAGAACCATTCAGGATCTCGCGCGCTCGCGCGAGCGAGTGTTCTTCCACGTACAGATTCGCTTCTCCAGCGGCTCCCACAAAAAGCTCCGCGGCGGCGGCATCGCCTTTTTGCACCATCGCCTTCACGCCGTTCGCCTCAAGAAGCCCGCGCGCAAGCTCGGCCTCCGATTCGCTTGAAAAGTTTTTCAGCAAAACAAGTTTGTGTTCCATTCTCTGCTTACTACTTTCTAGTTACTATTTTCTACCGCCTTCAACACATGCCCGACCAGGGTCGCGGTGTATCCCCACTCGTTGTCGTACCACGCAAGCACCTTCACGAGGTCGCCGTCCACCACCTTCGTCATGCCGAGGTCCACGATCGAGCCGTAGGGCTCGCCCAAGATGTCCGAGGAGACGATCTGGTCCTCCGTCACTTTTACGATCTTGTTCCAGCGCGGCGATGCGGCGGCGTCCCTGAATATCTGGTTGATCTCCTCCGCGGTCACTTTTCGTTTTGCGAGAAAGGTGAAATCGAGGAGCGAGCCGGATATCGCCGGCACCCGCACCGCAAGGCCGTCGAACTTGCCGTCTAGGTCCTTCACTGCGCGCGTTACGGAGATCGCGGCGCCCGTCGTCGAGGGCACGATGTTCATCGCTCCGGCGCGGCCGCGGCGGAAATCCCTGCTTCCCTTTGCGGGGCCGTCCACGAGGTTCTGGGTCGCCGTGTAGCCGTGCATGCTGTTCATGACCGCCTTAAGGACGCCGGGGTTCTCGTTCATGATCGCCGCGACCGGCGAGGTGGCGTTCGTGGTGCAGGAACCGTTCGAGGATATCTTGCAAACCTTGAACTCCTCTTCGTTCACGCCGAGAAGGATCGTTTTCTGGTCGGGACCGTCGTCGTCCTTGGCTGGAGCGGTGATGACGACGCGCTTCGCGCCCGCCGCGAGATGCACCTTGGCCTTTTCATAAGATTCGAAAGCGCCGGTCGCCTCGACCGTCACATCCACGCCCATCGCCCCCCAGGGCAACTTGGTCGCGTCCTTTTCCTGAAGCAGGACGATCTCCTTGCCGTCCACGACGAGCGCGCCGCCCGTCTCCGTTTTATACGTCTTCACATCCTTCGCGTAGCGGCCGTAGACCGGTTCGTA